>NZ_PJAP01000801.1:0-1716 GCF_002836795.1 Shewanella sp. 11B5
TGGCGGGATGATTAATTATGTCAGTAAAAAGCCGAGTTTTGTCCAAGATACTGAAGTGACATTAACCACAGGTGATAACGACCGTATGGGCGGGTCAATTGATTCTAAAGGTGGTTTAACGGATTCAATTGCTTATCGTTTAGGCGGTTTTTATGAACAAAAAGACAGTTTTCGAAATAATGCCGACTCTGAAAATACCGAATTAACAGGTGGATTATTATTTCAACTTGGCGATGACACCACGCTCACAACAACGATTGATTACATCAAACAAGACTTAGGTGGTAATCGTTTACGGGGTGTACCCGTTGACGATGAAGGCAATTTTTTAGTTGATCCAAGCTATAACGCAAATGAAAAATCCGACTATCAAAACTTAGAGGCAACTGTGCTTCAAGCGGAATTAAAACACTTTTTCAATGATGATTTGAGCGTGAATACCACGGTTCGCTATCTCGATAATGAACGCGAGCAAGCCTACCATGAGTCCAGAAGTTGGGTTGATGTTAATGGTGACGGTGTGGCCAATATTGACGATAAAACCATTAAGCGTGAATACCGCAAACAATACCGAGCCAACAAAGAGATAAGCGCAACATCTGATTTTGTCTATCGTTTATCTTCTGGCAGCATTGATCAAACTTTGTTATTTGGTGCTGATTATCATCATGTTGATTCTGACTACGATTATTGGTTTGCACGTTATGAAGCTGATGGGATTAAAAATTTGAATATTTTTGATCTTAATTATGGTGAAACCGATCCTTCAACTTATTCACTGACAGACCAAAATCGTGATGGTGCAAAAACCGAACGCCTTGGTTTATATGCTCAGGACCAAATAGCATTAACTGAACAATGGTTGTTAATGGTGGGATTACGTTACGACCATTTTGATGATTTTGATAAAGAAACCGGTTTTGAATATAACGATAATCACGTATCGCCACGCGCAGGTATTGTGTATAAGTTTTCACCAGATCAGTCGTTTTATATTAATTATGCCGAAAGCTTTAACCCGACATCGATTGGCGACCAAGATACGGCAAGTGCTGATGGTGGCTTATTACCTGAAGTTGGTAAACAGATAGAACTTGGGGTTAAAAGTCAGTGGTTTGATGGCAGCGTAATGACCACAGTAGCGGTTTATCAAATTGATAAAAAAGATGTTGCAATGAACAATCCCAATTATACCGATGGCAGCAATGGTGCTCCAGCGTTGGTCAGTCTTGGGCAAGTTGAAAGTAACGGTGCTGAATTTACGCTAACAGGGGATATTACGGAAAATTGGACCGTTATGGCCAACTATGCTTATAACGATACCCGAGTTACTGAAGGCGATGTGGGTGACACTTATGCCGACGGCAGTAAGTTTATCAATGCGCCGCGCCATCAAGCAGGTTTGTGGACTCGTTACGATATTGACAGTTTGAACTCAGCCATTGCGTTTGGGGCCGATTATGTCAGTGAGCAAATGAGTGGCGGTGCGCAACGTGTTAAGCCATTTACCGTATTTGATATGAGCTGGACCACGACATGGCAAGAGACACAATTTCAATTAAACGTGAAAAACTTGTTTGATAAAGAATATGCCGTGAGTGGTTTTTCTGAGCGTAATGGTCATTTTCCTGGTGCGCCAAGAGAAATGGTATTACAGGTATCGCATCACTTTTAACTTAAGACTAATAACGTAAGGCCATAAGGTCTTCTTGAATA
>NZ_PJAP01000802.1:0-1716 GCF_002836795.1 Shewanella sp. 11B5
ACAAAATGCGATAACGCACTTTGGCCTGCATTTGCTGCCAACTAATACCAAAAACTCGCGTAAAAATACCAGTAGAATGCACCACTTTTATTCTTCCTCAAGACCTTGTTTTTCGTGAGTTAGCCAATCTTTAAATTTTCTATCTAAGGTTTTTCGTGACACACCTAAATCTCGCGCTGCAGCAGATTTATTACCACTATGGCTATCGACCACTTTGGTGACATGTTGTTTTTCAACTTCTTTTAATGGCCAACTTAGCGGATAGCCCATCGCATCATTAACCATAACAGACACAGGTTTCTTCCAATATTCCGCAGGCGGTTTACCTAATAGGATGCATCGTTCAATCATATTACGCAGTTCACGAATATTACCGGGCCAATCATGCTGTTGCAGTACTTGTAGGTCTTCGTGGCTCCAAATAACATCTTTAATGCCCAACTCTTGTGACAACTGCAAGGTAAAATAATGGGTAAGCTCAACAACATCTTCTGGCCGAGAGCGCAAAGATGGAATAACAATGTTCAATACATTCAAACGATAAAATAAATCACGTCTGAAACGACCCGCTTCAACTTCATCAATTAATAAACGATTAGTGGCCGCGATAACGCGCACATTAATGTCGATTTCTTTTTCGCTTCCTACAGGACGAATAGCACGTTGTTCGAGCACTCTGAGTAAGGCGGTTTGCATGTTCATCGGCATTTCGCCAATTTCGTCCAGAAATATCGTGCCGCCCGAGGCATAACTAAATAACCCTTCACGATTACCTTTAGCCCCGGTAAAAGCGCCCGCTGTATGGCCGAATAGTTCACTTGCTAACAATTCAGGAGCGATGGCACCACAGTTTACTGGTACAAACGCACCACTTCGGCCACTCTGTTGATGTAATTGTCTGGCCACCAGCTCTTTGCCTGTGCCTGATTCGCCCTCAATTAATACCACTGCGTTAGTCGGTGCGATTCGTTCAATGACTTCTTTAACATCGCGGATGGCTTCACTGTTGCCGATAATGGTGGATGACTGTCCGTGCGACAGTTCACGCCTTAACATAAAGTTTTCACGCTTTAGCAGTCGTTTTTCGATACAGCGGTCAACGGCGGTAATCATTTGCTCTAAGTGAAACGGTTTCATGATGAAATCAGAGGCACCTGCTCGTAATGCTTTGATTGCCACGTCCATGTCTGCATAACCGGTCATAAAAATGATATCAGATTGACGTTCGGGATCATCTAACGCTTCATGCCACTCAATACCTGAACGGTCGGGCAAACGAATATCAACAATTAGCAAATCGAAATGGCCATGACTGCGTAATTCTTCTGCTTGGGCAATTGTGGAGGCGGTTTCTACCAAGGCAAACTTTTTTGCCAAGGCTTTCATCAAAAAACTACGCATACCGGGCTCATCATCAACGATAAGAACCGACATAGTGGTCTTGCTTACTGGGGAGATATGTTCATCTGGACTCATAAATGGACTCTTATTTGGACATTTTGTCGCGCTTTTCACCACTGTATCATCGAATTCACATCACTTGGTCACTATGAACCACAGAAAAGTGATCATGGGACAATTTGTCTAAGATAAATGATTAAAGCTTGGGAGCAAGTTCACAGTTTCGATTTTATGCGTGAACTGTATTTGCATTAACACTGCTTGGCATCTAACTTGCTTATTGCATTGGTAATTAAGCAAAACGGCTTAATGTTT
>NZ_PJAP01000803.1:0-1709 GCF_002836795.1 Shewanella sp. 11B5
TAGTTATCGTAAAAAGTTGCTCTATATTCATTAGCCGCGGTAACCAAATAATTTTTGTTCCATGATGGCTTTACTGACAGCTTCGGGGACGGCGCCAACCCATTCTCCTTGACCGCGACAAATTTGCTGTAAAATCTCTCGAGAAAAAATATTAAACAAATCAAGATTGCTTGATTCAATACTGGTGATAAAGCCGTTATCGAGCACGTGGCGGAATAAATAACGCAAATTATTAGGCACGCTGACCGTGTTTAAGTCATTTAGCTCACCCTTTTCATCTCGTTCTGGGTAGACGAATAAACGCGTATTATCAGGAAATAACTTACCAAAAGCTTCGAGAATTCCGCCTTCCATCCCACGATAATATTCTTCATCAAAAATTTGTTTAATGTTAACAATACCCACCACAATGCCGATTTGCAATTGGGTGTACTGACGGAAATAAGCACGTAATGAGAAATAGCGGGTGTAATCAGAAATCATCACGTTATAGCCTAATAAATTAAGCAATTTAACCCGTTCCATAATGTCCTTTTCGGTCATATTGGCATCTTTACCGTGTAAGTCATTCAGTGATATTTCTGCGATTAATACGGTATTTTTATCAGTTACCCCTTCTAATGTCGAAAAGGCTTTGTAGCCTTGCTGGATCATATCAACATTAAGGTTGGTAACAGGTTTAAATGAACCTCGAATGGTTAACACGTTCTTTTTGTACAGCATATCGGCAGGTACCGCGACAGTGCCATCGGCTTTGAACATAATCGCGCGAGTTTTCCAGCTGCGAATAAGATGAATATTCTTTGCTTGATTGTCGACATCTTCAAAGTAGGGACCCTGAAAGTCAATACAGTCAATTTCAATCCGATTGGCTTTCATGTTATCGGTTAACGAATCGATAATCATTTTTGGATCTTCAAAATAATAGTAGCTGGCGTAAATAAGGTTTACACCTAAAATACCTAGCGCTTGCTGCTGAGCTTCAGCGGTATCGTCAAACATGCGCACATGGACAATAATATTAGAAGGCTCTGCACCAGGGTACATTTGAATCCGCACACCACACCACGCATGGCATTCATTTTTACGATTAAAACTTTTAGCCGATACGGTTGTTGCGTAACTGAAATAACGTGATGATTTTGAACGAACGCCGCCGACACGATCGACAACAAGGTCAAACTCCTGCTCCATCATTGCTAATACGCGGGCTTTACTGACATAGCGTCCGTCTTCTTGCACGCCGTAAATCGCGTCAGAAAACTTCATATCGTAGGCTGACATGGTTTTAGCTATTGTTCCCGCAGCGGCGCCAGCCACAAAAAAGTTACGTGCGACTTCTTGTCCGGCACCAATTTCGACAATGGTGCCGTACTTTTTTTCGTCTAGATTTAAACGAAGGGCTTTTTCTTTGGTGCCACGCGAACTCACTTGCTTATCCATATTATCTCCACACGATAAAATATTCATATCTTAAGGTTACGGCTAACAATGTTATAGCAAGTTGAAATATGCGCTAGTGCTGAAAGGAAAATTGTGTCGATATAATGATGATTTTACGTTATTTGTTACTTTATTGATGTTTAAAGTATCATTTTTACTCAGGTCACCGATGCTGGTGGCCATAATCGTTATTTTTAGATTATGCAGAAGATAGCAGCCACCGTTTTAGCAAAATATGGCTGCTATGGATATGCTATCTCTAGTAC
>NZ_PJAP01000804.1:0-1705 GCF_002836795.1 Shewanella sp. 11B5
GTTGAATCTGCTAAGGCTTTTGTGGTGCTTTATGCTAATATCATCTCATTATTTTCCGTTGTCGCAGCTAAATTACCACTATATGAATTCAACGCTACTGCCTAGTGCCAAACTCGCTCCTCAATATCATTTACCTGATGCATCGACTTCAGTTTCTTTTCCAAGCCATATACTACTTGGCCAAGAACGAGTGGTTGAAACATTCAAATTAATGAGCAAAACAAATTCGCAACATTTATTTCTTGCTGATTTTTTAGGGGTAGATAGATCACTATTTATTGATGCGTTGGTAACTCAAGCTAACACGCCTTCAAGTCATTACCTTGTTGCAACTAAAAAACAGCAAGAAGATACGGACATTCAGTTTAAGTGGCAACAAACACTCCCGCCTGAACATGTCGGCATTATTGCTAAACAAGAATCACTGTCCTGTTATTTACAAGGGACAATTCGCCGTGCTGATTTACTTGGCAGAATGCTTAAAACGGATAAATCCAGTGTTTATAAACCCGGTGCACTAGCGAAAAATCATTTCGTGTTTATTTGCTTAGCGTCATTATGGCAGCGTGAAAGCCTGTGGGATTTGTTGATGCAAATCATCCACGATGGCTTTTATCGTATCAATAATGAGTTAACCCCTATTCCACTGAATTGTAAGATTGTTCTTGTGGGCTCTGGTTTATCGTATAGCCAGCTTAGAGTTGAAGACCGAAACTTTAATCGCCATTTTCCATTGCTAGCTGAAATGAGCAATGAAGTTGATCTAACGCAGCATCCTGAATCGTCTTATGTGCAATGGTTGAACGTACTTGCCCAAGCAGAATCTGTTGAATTAGAACCATCAAGCTTATTACCATTATTTTGGTATAGCTCTCGTTTGGTTGAGCATCAACAACGCTTAAGTTTAAGTATGTTGGAGTTTAGGCAACTATTAGGTCAAGCAAAAGTGTATTCAGGTCAAGCTACATTGAATGCTGCAGCAATAGCTAAAGCACTGGAAAAATTAAAATTTCGCCACAATAGCTCTGAAATATATTCAGCTCAAAGTTTTGATGATAATTTCATCAATCTGCCAACTAAAGGCGCTATGGTAGGCCAAATTAATGCCCTTACAGTTATTGATACAGGCGATTATACCTATGGTGAGCCTGCCCGTATTACCTCATCAGTGCATTATGGTGATGGCGAAGTGGCAGATATTGAACGTAAATCAGAGTTGGGGGGCAATATTCATGCAAAAGGCATGATGATCCTATCTGCTTGCTTGTACCGAATTTTTGGTCGTGATGCGCCTCTTCATTTAAATGCAAATATTGTGTTTGAACAGTCTTACCAAGAAATTGATGGTGATAGTGCTTCACTCGCCGAGTATTGTTGTTTAATGTCTGCAATAGCAGAACACCCCATTATCCAAAGTTTAGCTGTTACAGGCGCATTAGATCAGTTTGGCAATGTACAAGCGATTGGTGGTGTAAATGAGAAAATTGAAGGTTTCTTTAATTTATGTCAACGCCGCGGTTTAACGGGTGAACAAGGTGTTATTATGCCCAAGGCTAATGTATTACAGCTAAATCTTGAACCTGCTGTAATTGAAGCCATTGATAAAGGGTTATTTCATATCCATGCAATTGAACATATGGATCAAGCAGTTGAACTGCTGATGCAAATGCCTGCTGGAGTCGCTAATGAAGATAACGACTTTGCA
>NZ_PJAP01000805.1:0-1703 GCF_002836795.1 Shewanella sp. 11B5
ATTTGTTATGTAATCAGGTCATTGAGGTTATTTATTAATAAGTTGAAACCATTGATTCTTTGCATTGTAAAGCCAGTCTGTTAGCTTAAGCTAATGCGTTTACAAATGATGGACAACCAACATGGTTCAACACCTCGTTGATTTACTCGATACCTGGTTACCTTCTTATCAAGAAGACTGGGTACTTGCCGTTCTTACCCAAGTAGAAGGGTCTTCTTACCGCAAACCTGGCGCCATAATGCTATTTCATCCAATGGGTAAAAGCCTGGGGATGTTAAGTGGTGGCTGTCTTGAGGCGGATTTACGTCGTCACGCCCAGCGCGCTATTCAAACTCAGCAAGTTATTCAGTTAACCTATGACGCAACGGATGAGTCTGATACCAGTTATCAGCTGGGCTGTGGTGGTATTGTCAATATCATGATGGTGTCGCTGAATAAAGCGAACAATTACCTTGGTTTAGTGAGTGTTCATGATGCTTTAATGCGTGGTGATCGTGGTATATACCAGCTTGAGATTGTTGCCGATGGCGTTTCAAGTCATCAGATATCTGGCCACTTTGTAGAGGCGTCTAGTGACGCAGCTCCTATTACCCTAAATACCAAAACCCTTAAAGTGACTGAGCAAAATAAAACGTTACTGCAAATTCCACTGCGTCCGCCGGTGCATATTGGTATTTTTGGCGGCGGATTAGATGCCAAACCTATAGCCCAAATGGCACAAACCATGGGCTGGAAAGTGACGATATTTGATGAGCGTACTGCTTATGCTCGCACCTATGATTTTCCGGGCTGCCACATTATGAAACACCCGACACCGTCGATATCTACTGATTTACTCAGTGGGTTAGATGCGGCTTTTATCATGAGCCATAATTTACAGATTGATGCTAAAACGCTAAAAACATTGCAACCGTTGCCACTGGCCTACATATCATTGTTAGGCCCAGTACATCGGCGCGATAAAGTATTGGATATGGCAGAACTCAGTTTGAAAGACTTTAGCGGTTATTTCTCTGCACCAGCAGGATTAGCGTTAGGTGGTGAACTGCCAGGCTCTGTTGCGTTGAGTATTTTATCTCAGTGTCATGGCGTGCTGTATAACAGCAAGCTCACTAGCCTTGATAGTGTGATGTTGTAATGGCGGGTCAATAATGAAGCCCAATATCATTACCGTTATTTTAGCCGCTGGTGCCAGTAGCCGATTTCATGGCGCCAAAATGCTCGCTAAAGTAAAAGGTAATCAAAGTTTATTAGCCCGCAGCATCGTATCACTTAACAAGGTGACAGCCACCGCAGGAATAAAAGCGCCAGCAGTAGTGTTAGGCGCTCATCTTAATGACGAGATCATGGCAATAACCGCAACAAGCCATCAGATCATTAACCCTGATTGGCAACAAGGGTTATCCAGCTCCGTTAAACATGCCAGCCAATACGCTATTGAACAGCAAGCCGATGCATTGTTGCTCGTGCTTGCTGACCAAGTCGCCATTGATGTTGATGACTACTTACACCTTATCGAACGCTATCAGCAAAATGGGTTAACAAGCTGTGCTTTTTATCGACAAGATGTGGGTGTTCCAGCGATATTTTTAGCTAAAGATTTTGCTGTGCTAATGTCGATCGATGGCGATAAAGGTGCTAAAAGCATTCTAAAACAACATGATAAAAATAATAGCTTGAACATTATTCCAATGGAACAAGCG
>NZ_PJAP01000806.1:0-1702 GCF_002836795.1 Shewanella sp. 11B5
TCACAAGGCCAGTTTGCCGCTTTTTTAAATGCCGAAGCCAATGAGCGTGCAGAGCTATTGGAAGAGCTAACCGGTACTGAAATTTACAGCTTAATTTCAGCGCGAGTACATCAGCATTTTTCTGATGCCAAAACGAACTTGAAGGTACTTGAAGCTAAGCTTGGCAGTGTTGAGTTATTTGATGAACAACAAGTTGTGGCGCAGCAACTACAGATTGAACAACTCAATCAGGCGCTCGTGATCGATCAACAGCAATTAGCTCAATTAAGCCAATTTATAACCTGGGCAGACAATACTGAGCAATCGCAGCAGACATTAGTTAACATTCAGGCTCAACAGCAACAAGCACTGTCTAGCGTACAGCAACATAGCGATGAACTAACTCGACTTGAACATAGTGAGCCAGCACAGCAAATCCAGCCTCTATTTGAACAGCAACAAAAAGCCCAGTTAAGCACCCGAGTATTATCGGAACAGATTGAACAGTTAACGGAACAAGTTAGTGTAGCTGAACAAACACTGCGACAGCACACCCACAAGCAAACGCAAGCTAAGCAAAGCGTTGATAAAACCAACCAAGCACACAAAGATTTACTTAATCTTATCGACAAACTGGTGTTGCCGTTAGACCAACACATTAGCCAATTGAACTATCAATTGTCTCAGGTCATATTAAGCCATCAGCAAACGGCTGAGCAACAACACAAAACGATTGAGCAACAGCAACAGTTGATGGCATTGCAACAACAACTCTCGTCTGCAAAGCAGGATATACAGCAACAACTTGATAATTTGCCGCAAGGCCAAGAAGTGGCGAAAAAGTTTGCGGCTTGGCAGACACAATACAGCCAAGTATTGCAATTAAACCAGCAGTTGAGCCAACTTGACACTCAACGAGTTCAGCAACAACACAATATCGAGCAAACTCAAACAACGTTAACTGAACTTTCGCCGCAAATTAAGCTTGCCAAAACGACGGTCACCCAAGCGTTAGCTCAACAAGCCGACAGCCAGCAAGCAATAACGACATTATTGGCTGGCCAAGACGAAAATCAGATTAATCATGATTACCAACAACTGGTCGAGCAACAAGCTGGGCGTTATCAGTTAACTCAGCTATTTAGTCACTTTGTGCGTCAGCAGCAACAATGCCAACAATTAAGCAGTCAATCGGTGCAATTTAACACTGATTTACAGGCCCTAGCGCAGTCACTTTCGCTGGTAAGAACCCAGTGGAGTGAAAAAAATCAGCAAGTAAAAGATCTGCAAACCATACTGCAGCAAGAACAGCAAATTGCCAATTTAACCTTAGAGCGCGCCAAGCTTAAAGCCGGTGAACCTTGTGCATTGTGCGGTTCGACAGATCACCCGTTAGTTGAGCGTTATGAAGCATTGAATGTGTCTGTTACCGAACAAAGAATGCAGCAACTACAAATTGAACTTGATGCGATTAAACAGCAAGGTGAGCAGCTTAAAAATCAACAAACGGCGTTGCAAGTTAACTACGACAACTCGCTCATGCAATTGAGCCAAGCGCAAACTGAATTACAAACAACTGAGCAACAGTGGCAACAACACACTCAGGCGCTTGCGGTAACGTTTGAATTACATGAGCAGCAACAACATAAGTTAACTGATTATATTGCCCAGTCAGAAGCCAAACAGCAGCAACTTGCCCAAACGATAAGTCAGCTTAACCAAT
>NZ_PJAP01000807.1:0-1701 GCF_002836795.1 Shewanella sp. 11B5
AAAAAGAACACAAACTTAAAAGAGGACTTTTGAGATGCGCATTATTTTATTGGGTGCCCCAGGTGCCGGTAAAGGTACCCAAGCTCAGTTCATTATGGAACAGTATGGTATCCCACAGATCTCAACTGGTGATATGTTACGTGCAGCGGTTAAAGCTGGTACGCCATTAGGTTTAGAAGCTAAGAAAGTAATGGATGCAGGTCAATTAGTTTCGGACGATCTTATCATTGGGTTAGTGAAAGAGCGTATTGCTCAAGAAGATTGCGTTAAAGGTTTTTTACTTGACGGTTTCCCTCGCACAATTCCTCAAGCTGATGCTATGGCTGAAAATGGTATTGAGATTGATCATGTTATCGAAATCGATGTGCCGGATGAAGAAATCGTTAAGCGTATGAGCGGGCGTCGTGTTCATTCTGGTTCTGGTCGCGTCTACCACGTGGTGTTCAATCCACCTAAAGTGGAAGGTAAAGACGATGTCACTGGCGAAGATTTATCTATCCGTCCAGATGACGAAGAAAGTACCGTACGTAAGCGTTTAGGTATTTATCACGAGCAAACTAAGCCATTAGTTGATTATTATGGCAAAGTCGCTGCTGAAGGTCGTACTCAGTACAATAAGTTTGACGGTACTCAGTCAGTAACTAAAGTGAGTGAGCAACTAGCCAGCGTATTAAAATAATCGCTGATTAGCTACTCCATTAAAAGCCTGCTTTGCAGGCTTTTTTTATGCCTAAGGAATAAGCTAACCGTTGCGTTGTATTAGTGGGAATACTATTCATTGATAGTGAACCCCTCGTATTGACTCAATATTTATTTAACTTCCGCTCAAGGTTGTAAACACGATTACCAAATCCTAATACTATCCTTGCCTCAACTCACTATTGATGTATTCATGCGCCTTACTCGTCTTTCAATTGAATATTTCATATGGCTAGGAATCAGTCTATTTTAACCGTTTGACCCAATCTATAAGCCCAAACTAACGCGATGGAATACAGCGATATTGAAGCTAATATTTGATTGAACAGATAAACATTCTCGAGCCGATTGAGCCCAAGTCTATATATCGTCGTAAGACAAAAAATGAATGAAATAAGACTGAATGCCACAACGAAGCATATTTAGGCCGTGAATGTGATAAAAGTGATATAGGATTGACGCTTACCTATGATAAAATCTGCCGCCATTTTCGCGGATGACGACTCATGCAAAATTGAATGAGTGTCAGTGGTAATTAATTTCACACTTGCACGGATGCCAAGCTATGAGAGCCCAATATGAAGTTTCCTGGTCAACGTAAGTCCAAACACTATTTCCCTGTAAACAGTCGTGATCCGTTATTGGCTCAACTTACGCAGCAGCCTCAACCTTTTTCTACTTACATTTGCGGTATAGATCAAACCTTGGTTGATATCGAGGCTAAAGTAGAAGACGAGTTACTTGAGCGATATGGCTTACCTAAAGGCAACTCAACTCTCATTAATGATGAGCAAGCCCATAATTTGTACCATGAACTTAAATCTAATGAGATGATCAGCGATGAATTTGCCGGTGGTACTATTGGTAACACCGTCCACAATTATTCGATTTTAGCCGATGATCGCTCAGTACTTTTTGGGGTTATGAGCCAACATATTATGGTGGGTAGCTATGCTTATCGCTATTTATGTAACACTTCTTCAAAGGTTGATCTTAACTTTT
>NZ_PJAP01000808.1:0-1700 GCF_002836795.1 Shewanella sp. 11B5
CTCGCATCGCTAAACCATATTTGGAATATTTAAAGAATAAGAAGAACGCGACCATGATAATTAACGCTATCACTGTGCTCATTAAGTAAGCTGATTCGATATTCAAACCAAAAATTTGGATATTTTCAGTTTCAAATACTTTTGGAAAACTCTGTGCAGACACACCGAATATCCACTTCATTAACGCTTGGAAAAATATTGATAACCCAATGGTGACCATAATCACTGAAATAATGGGTTCGCCAATCATCGGCCTTAGTACAATCATTTGGATTAAAATACCAAATATTGCCATAAATACCATTGTTGCTAAAAAGCCGACGATAAATGGTAATTCCAAGTAAATCAGCATTGCCCAACAAACCCATGCACCAACCAATAGAAACTCACCTTGGGCAAAGTTAACCACTTGAGTGGATTTATAAACCAGTACAAAACACATACCGACTACGCCATACAGCAAGCCAACAATTAAACCATTGATAACCAGTTGGATTAATAATTCATAATTCATGATGCTCTCCGTTCTGATGTGAGTTCATTTGTTGATGTATCGGGATTAGGTAAAAGCGAAGCCACTGTAAGCGCTGTTTGAATACGCGTTTTAGTACCATCCTGAAAGACAATAACGGTATCAATATCAACCTTTTCTTTGCCTTCATAGATAGATGAAATAATATCGCCGTATTTATCGGCAATAACCCCACGCCTCACTTTACGTGTACGTGTTAATTCACCATCATCGGCATCAAGCTCTTTATAAAGTAGTAAAAACTTATGGATTTTTTGTGCTTCAGGCAGTGATTCATTAACACGTGCAATCTCTTCACTCATTTTTTCATACACCTGGGGGAGCGTAGATAAATTGGTGTAGTTAGTGAATGCATAACCTTGTTGTTCCGCCCATTTGGCGACAATGCTAAAGCGAATACAGATAAGAGCAGAAAGATACAGACGATCTTTTCCTAAGATGACGGCTTCACCGATAAATGATGAAAACTTCAATTTATTTTCAATATATTGTGGTGAGTACTGGACGCCATTGCTGGTGCAAGCAAGATCTTTAATACGATCAATGACCACTAGGTGGCCAGACGGTTTAAAGTAGCCTGCATCACCCGTTTGCATCCAACCATCAATAACATCTTCGTCATACGCTTTTTGGTTATTTAAGTAGCCTGTAAACATTCCAACTGTTTTAGCAATAATTTCACCAACGCCTTCTTCATCAGTGTTAATGACTTTTACTTGGGCATTATCAAAAGCAACCCCTACACTGTCGTAATCAACATCACCTTCATGATGAATTGTGTAGGCACCACACATTTCAGTTTGTCCATAAAGTTGACGTAACGGCACTCCGATAGTTTGGAAAAACCTAAAAGTATCAGGTCCCATAGCAGCCCCGCCCGTAGCAGCGGATTTTAAAAATGAAAAACCCAACCTATCGCGTAGAGCTTTCATCAATAAGACATCAGCAAGCCAAGACTTTTTACCCTGTGCTTGGCTCTCTTTAGCCAACTTCATAGCATAGTTAAACAGTTTTCTTTTAAGCGGGGTTGAATCCATCATACGCGCTTGAACATCTGCCAATATGCCTTCCCAAACGCGAGGCGCAAGCAAAACAAAACTCGGACCAATTTCACGTAAGTCAGACATTAAGGTTTCTTGCTCTTCAACAAAGTTGACAATTTGGCGGG
>NZ_PJAP01000809.1:0-1700 GCF_002836795.1 Shewanella sp. 11B5
ATAATTATTAGCATCTTCGATAAAGTCGTCTACAGATACCTTTACTCGGGTATCTTTGGGTTTCTTGCGCTTAAGATCAGTTAAACTCATAACTATTTTCTGGTGGGATGGCAAATAGCTCATCGGCAATGGCTCTAATTTCATCTGCCGCTTTACCGCTAGGATCGATTTCAAGCACTGAAGAGCCGCTTTCTTCGCTGTCATCATAGATGTTGCGACTAAACGTCACTGAATTGAGTGCACGCAAACCAAATGACTCAACCACTTCCTTGGCCTCTAAAATACGTTTACCTTGAGACGGCAGTGCAGGACATTGTGTTATCACAATGGCGGCAATCATTTTAGGATTGACCATTTTACAAGTACTGAGCATGTCTTCCATATGAGGTAAGGTTTTAAGGTCACGTCGCTTAGGACGAAGTGGGATGACAACATAGGTAGCAACAGACATGGCGGCTCGCATTGCTAGGTTATCCTGGCCACCACAATCAACAATGACATAGTCAAACCGATCATTAAGACTCAGTAGATCATTACGGATTTTTCCATAAAGCTGAATACAATTGATGGCTTTTAGGCTGGGGTCATTATTACGAGCTTGGATCCAGTCGGATGTGGTTCGTTGCGGATCGCAGTCAACCATAAGTACATTAGCATCATGTTTCTGGCTAATATGTACGGCAATATTTTGTGCTAAACAGCTTTTGCCACTGCCACCTTTTTCTCCACCAACCAGCAATATCATGTTGTGATCCTTGATGCTAGGCGCTTTGTAGCACCAAAAATATTGTTTAGTATTTTATCTTGAGTATAGAGCAGTCATAGGGGGCTGCATGAAAATAATCAATTAAATTAACTGTAAAGCAATATGGAAACTATAAGGTGAGCATTCGGTGCAACGGCAAACTTGGCCTTTTATGGTATTTTGTTTGTCGGTGTTTTCATTGAAGGTTAAGGCTATCAAATCACCCACTTTAAAAGAGGTTTTAAAGTCAAATAGCACCCCTTTGCGAGCAAGGTCGATGCAAATACCATAGTCGACACATGATTCACCATGAGTATTAATCCAATCTAGGCGGATCCGCTCTGCTTCCATATCTACACGCAACGAACCGCGTTTTTCTTCGAATCCTGTTGGCTCTTGGCCCATCCTGTTTCTCCTTGAAATGATCCATCTAACGGCATCTTGATCTGTTGTTTGGCGATCGTTCATCATAATGACTACAGATGCCGAATGACCGTTAGCCTTACAGCAATTCTATTGTTTAGCTCATTATTGCCGAATTACTATTATTTAACTTTCTGCTCTCTAGTAATTTTTAGCATAACTGCTTTGTTAAGCAAGACAAAATTACGATTATAATGCTGAGTCTTCGACACTCGGTATGTTGAGTGGCAGTTAAGATGATTAATTATCGTAGTCCTGATTTTTAGGGTAAGGCATTTTCAACTGACCCCAACGGATCACAATTACCGTGCCAGCCAGTAAAATCGTCGACAGTGAAATGGCTAAAATACGCCAATCTTCCATGCCTTTCATGTCTAAAATCAAGTATCGAGCCAAAGCCACAATCGCAATATAGAGTGGCATACGAATAGGCAGTTTACCTGATTCAATATAATTAACGACCATCGCTAAAACTTCAAGATAAATGAACAGCAACAGTAAATCTGCCAGTTCGACGGTTCGAATGGCAATC
>NZ_PJAP01000362.1:0-8241 GCF_002836795.1 Shewanella sp. 11B5
TAATATTTTGTTGCTAACTTGTAACTTAATCGATTAAGTAAAAATTTAATTTAGTCTCTTGATTAGCCTCTGAGCTAGTTTGGGGCTTAGGTTGATTGATGAATATACTACTGATGTTGTTATGGGGAGATAAGACAACATCAATACACTCTATGTGGGGACATAAAAATGATAATAAGCACATCTAAAAAATTTGTATTGAGTACGCTAGCGGTGATGGTTAGTTCGAGCTTGTGGGCTGCTGAAGCAGATACTGCGGAAACCAAGAAAGACGCCATTGGCCTTGAGCGCATTACGGTAACGGGTGTGGCACGTGGAACACGTGTAATGGACTCGAGCGTGTCAGTGAGCAGTGTGTCGCCAGAAGATTTAGCCATTAGCTCACCTCGTTCATCAGCCGAAGCGTTCCGTATTATTCCGGGCATGAAGGTTGAATCGACGGGTGGTGAAGGTAACGCCAACATTGCGGTACGTGGTTTACCGGTTGCCTCAGGTGGAGCTAAGTTCTTGCAAATTCAAGAAGATGGCTTACCTATTCTACAGTTTGGTGATATTGCATTTGGTAATGCGGATATTTTCTTACGTATTGATTCTACAACACAAACTATTGAATCAATCCGTGGTGGTTCAGCATCAACAGCTGCCAGTAATGCACCAGGCGGTATTATTAACGTCATTAGTAAAACCGGCACCAGTGATGCTGGCAGTATTTCATCTACTGCAGGCCTAGATTACGATACTTTGCGTACTGATTTTGAATACGGCACCAGCATTAATGACTCGATGCGTTTTCACATCGGTGGCTTTGTACGCGCCGGCGATGGCCCGCGTGATCCTGGTTACACCGCGAACAAGGGTGGCCAAATTAAAGCTAACTTAACCAAAGAGTTTGACTCTGGTTATGTGCGTTTGTATGTAAAGCACTTAAATGATAGGAGCATTGGTTATTTGCCGATGCCAATGTATTCCGATGGTAGCTCAATACCTGGATTTGATGCTCAATCTGATACGGTTCATTCGGCTAACATGTTATCAACCCTGCGCTTAGATGCTAACGGCAATATCAGCCGTGGTGATATGCGTGATGGTATGAATCCGATTGTTAACTCGGTGGGACTAGAAGCCTCATTTGATTTAGGTGACGATTGGTTAGTAGAAAACCGTTTCCGCATCTCGGATGTGAGCGGTAATTTTATGTCGTTAATGCCAGCCGAAGTGGGCAACAGCTCAAGTATTGCTAGCAGTATTGGTGGCGCAGGTTCGACACTTATTTATGCTAACGGCGCTAAAGCAGGCCAAGCCTTTGACAGTGACCTAGCAATGCGGGTGCACAGTTTTGATGTGACCATGAATGACTTTGGTTCTATCGTCAATGACATGAAATTAACCAAGACGTTTGATGATTCTAATGTCACTTTTGGTTTTTATACTGCCACGCAAAATATCAATATGACTTGGATGTGGAACTCTTATTTGATGGAAGTGCAAGGCGATAATGCGGCACTTTTAGATGTGGTCGGTGCCGATGGCACTGAGTACTCAGATAATGGTTTATACGCTTATGGCGTGCCTTATTGGGGCAATTGTTGCCAACGTAATTATGATTCAGACTACACCATTAAAGCCCCGTATATTGCAGCGTCATCTAAGTTCGGCGATTTATCATTAGACGGTAGCGTGCGCTATGACTCTGGCGATGCCAGTGGTTACTATGCTGGCAATGTGCAATCACAAGTGGATATGAACCGTGATGGCGTGATTTCTCAGCCTGAGTTAAGTGTGTCGTCAATTGATAATGCTAACCCACAGTTAGTGAATTATGACTGGGGATACTTATCTTACTCATTAGGTGCTAACTACCAAGTGTCTGAAGATTTAGCTGCATTTGGTCGTATCAGCCATGGTGGTCGAGCTAATGCTGACCGTTTATTGTTTGGTAAAGTGAACCCTGATGGTTCAGTTTCAGACGAAGACTCAGTTGATGAAGTAGACCAGTATGAAGTGGGTGTGAAGTATCGTTACGATAATATGTCGGTATTTGCGACAGCATTTTACTCTGAAACCGAAGAGCAAAATTTTGAAGCCACGAGCCAAATATTCTTTGACCGTAAATATGAAGCCAAAGGGGTTGAGCTAGAAGGTGCTTACTACGTTGGCGATTTCGACTTCCGCGGTAACGTAACCTGGACCGATGCTGAAATTGTTAAAGATGCACTTAACCCCAGCGTAATTGGCAACACTCCTCGTCGCCAAGCAGATTTTATTTACTCACTAATGGGCCGTTATAACTTTGATAAAGGCTCTGTTGGGGTCAATTTGATTGGTACTACTGATTCTTATGCTCAAGATAACAATGACCTAAGTTTTGATGGTTACACTCAAGTGAACGCGTTTGCGTCGTACCAGCTAACCGATGTGTTATCAGTCGCGCTTAACGTCAATAACTTGTTTGATACTGTTGGTATTACCGAAGCCGAAGAAGGTTCGGTACCCGATAACAATATTATTCGTGCCAGAACCATTAACGGTCGTACAACCAGTGCCACAATTAAGTACGAGTTTTAATCGTTCATTGTCATTGTCTGAGTTGTAATAAGTTAGTTGTAGTCATCTTATTTGCAATGGTATTGGTTGCATTAGTTTTTAGAAATCCCTGTTAACAAGCCCATGCAAATGGGCTTTTTTTTGGACATTTTATATGAGTACATTATTGAGTTTTGGTGAAGTATTAATTGATCTACTGCCAGTGGGCCATTCTGGTTTAGTGCACGAGCCGATCCCTGGCGGCGCTCCAGCTAATGTGGCCGTGGGTTACGCAAAGTTGGGTGGCAGGAGTTTTTTTGCTGGTGGCATTAGTGCTGATAATTATGGTGTGATGTTGCAAGATGCATTGGCAGCACAAGGTGTTGATGTGAGTTGTTTAACATTAGTGCCAGATGCTGCTACTGCCACAGTATTAGTCAGTTTAGATGCTCAAGGGGAAAGAGCGTTTAGCTTTAATCGGCAAAGCACTGCCGACATGCTATACCGTGAAGCTGATTTTGATGCTATCGATTGGTCTCAAATTGATATTTTTCATCTTTGTTCAAATACATTTACTGAAAAGGCCATTTTCACTGCGAGTCTCTATGGTGCTAAAAAAGCGCATAAAGAACAAACGTTAGTCAGTTTTGATGTCAATTTGCGCTTGTCACTATGGCAAGACACTCGGCTGCTATCAGCTCGAGTGGAGCAATGTTTTGGTTACACACACCTGTTGAAAATGAGTAAAGAAGAAGCACTCTATTTGGCTCTAGAGCGTGGGATATCATTTGACGATTATTTAGCATTCTGTATTGAGCAAGGGGTGACGTTAATTTTAGTGACCAATGGTGCTGAGTCCGTTTTATGCCACAGTGCCGAGTTTTCCTTTGAGTTGCCGGTGCCTAAAATTGTTGCCATAGATACTACTGCCGCCGGAGATAGCTTTGTTGCGGGGTTTTTATTTGAACTCGGCCGTGATGAAGGATATTTTACTCCTGGGCCTTTAGTGCAAAAATTGCTTAATCGAGTGAACGTTCGAACTTCTGCCGAGTTTGCGATTAAGTGTGGTGCGATAACCTGTACGACAAAAGGCGCTTTTCCTGCTCTGCCCGTTTTGGAACAAGTGCAATCGTGAATCAGATTTGTGTAAATGAGTTATTTCGCAATAAAAAAGAGGTCACCTTAGGTGACCTCTTTTTTTGTTATCACTGAATCAATAACGTGGTTAATCGTGCGTTATGGCCGATTCGGCGAGCTCGGTTTTATTTTTCCCACGTTTTGCTAGGGCATAATAAAACAGTGGCGTTAATATAAGGCCAAAAATAGTCACCCCAATCATGCCAGAGAATACTGCAACACCCATTGCTTGACGCATTTCTGAACCAGGTCCGCTAGAAAACACCATAGGTACCACACCCATAATGAAGGCTATCGAGGTCATTAAAATAGGCCGTAAACGTAAGCGACCGGCTTCAAGTATGGCCTCCAATGGTTCCATGCCATCATCTTGTAACTCTTTGGCAAACTCAACAATTAGAATGGCATTTTTGGTTGCCAGCCCCACCAGTACAATTAACCCAATCTGGGTAAAGATATTGTTATCTCCACCATAGATAAGCACCCCAGTTAATGCCGATAACAGCGTCATTGGGATAATCAGAATAATGGCTATTGGTAAGCTTAAGCTTTCATATTGCGCGGCTAATACCATAAACACTAACAAGATAATTAATGGGTAAATATAGGCGCCTGCATTACCTGCCAAAATCTGTTGGTAGGTGATCTCAGTCCACTCGTATGTCATACCATTAGGTAGGGTTTCAGCTAGAATCTTTTCAATTGCAGCTTGCGCCTCACCGCTACTAAATCCGGGTGCAGCACCACCATTTAATTCCGCAGTGGTAAAACCGTTGTAATGCATGACTCGGTCTGGACCAGATGAATTGGTGACATTAATAAATGAACCAATAGGCACCATTTCACCTTGGTGGTTACGTACTTTTAGTTGGGCGATTTGTTCAGGCGTTTGTCTAAACTGTTCATCTGCCTGTACGTTCACTTGATAAGTACGGCCAAACTGGTTGAAGTCGTTGGCGTAAACCGAACCCATGTATCCCTGCAGGGTGGAGAACAATTCGTCTAACGACACCGATTGTTGTTTGGCTTTAGTGCGATCGATGTTCACTTCAAGTTGTGGCACATTGACTTGATAACTCGAAAATACTCCCGCTAGCTCTGGCGTTGCCCATGCTTTTTGCATCACTTGCATGGTCACTTTATACAACTCTTCGTAACCGTAATTAGCACGATCTTGAATTTGTAATCTAAAACCACCAATGGTGCCTAAGCCTTGCACTGGCGGTGGCGGGAAAATCGCAATAAATGCGCCGTTAATCGAGGCAAATTTTTGATTTAACGCGGCAGCAATAGCACCTGCTGATAATGATGGATCTTTGCGATCGGCAAAGTCATCCAGCGGGGTAAACAAAATGGCGCTGTTAGTACTATTGGTAAAGCCATTAATGCTTAAACCAGGGAAGGCTACAGCATGGGCTACACCCGGTTGATCTAGTGCAATACGTGACATTTCTTTCACGATAGCTTCAGTGCGATCTAATGATGCAGCATCAGGTAGTTGGGCAAAGGCAATAAGATATTGTTTATCTTGCCCAGGCACATAACCTGTTGGGGTATTGGCAAACTGTAAGCCTGTTAAGCCGACTAAACCAATATACAAAATACCAATGACAGCACCAAAACGAATGATTTTCTTCACTAACCAGCCGTAACCGTTAGACATACGCGCAAACATGCGGTTAAACGGATTAAATAACCAGCCTCCGAGCAGCTTATCCATACCACGGGTCAGCATATCTTTTTTCTCGTGATGACCTTTAAGCAATAATGCCGATAATGCAGGGCTAAGGGTTAACGAGTTAATCGCCGAAATAAAGGTGGAGATGGTAATGGTTAACGCGAACTGCTTATAAAATTGCCCGGTTAAGCCTGACATAAATGCAGTTGGAATAAATACCGCCGCCAGTACCAATGTGGTTGCAATAATCGGACCGGTCACTTCTTTCATTGCCTTTTGAGTGGCAGCAACGGGCGATAATCCGTCTGAGATATTTCGCTCAACGTTTTCAACCACAACAATCGCATCATCGACCACGATACCAATCGCCAGCACTAAGCCAAACAGTGATAAGGCGTTCAGCGAAAAGCCCATTAGGTGCATAAAGGCGAATGTACCCACAAGTGATACTGGAACCGCCACTAATGGAATAATGGATGCGCGCCACGTTTGTAAAAACAGCACTACCACTAATACAACCAGCAATAATGCTTCAACCAGTGTTTGTACTACAGCTTTAATTGAGCCACGCACGAACACGGTTGGATCGTAGACGATGTCGTAGGTTAAGCCTTCTGGAAATGACTTAGACAACTCAGCCATTTTAGAACGGACATCATCAGATATTTGAATCGCGTTAGAACCCGAGGCCTGGAACACAGGTAATGCAGCCGCGTCTTTATTGTCTAACATTGAGCGTAGGGCGTAAGTCGATGCACCTAATTCAACCCGGGCAACATCTTTTAAACGAGTGATCTGACCTTGATCACCTACTTTAACAATAATGTCTTCGAACTCTTCAACGTTGGATAAACGGCCTTTAACGTTAATCAGTAATTGGAAATCACTGTCGCCACTAGGTTGCGCGCCTAAACTGCCGGCTGCGGCTTGTTGGTTTTGCTCACGAATAGCGGCAACAATATTACTCGGTGATAATCCGATTGCTGCTACTTTATTAGGGTCTAGCCACACTCGCATGCTGTAGTCGCCAGCGCCAAACACACGCACAGCACCCACACCAGTAATACGAGCTAATTCATCTTTTACTTTCAATACCGCATAGTTAGACAGGTATAACATGTCGTAACGGTCGTCGGGCGAGGTTAAATGCACCACCATGGTTAAGCTAGGTGATGATTTTTCAGTGACAATACCTAAGCGTTGTACTTCTTCTGGTAAACGAGGTTTTGCTCGTTCGACCCGGCTTTGGACTTGGGTTTGAGCTAAATCAACATCAGTACCAATCGCAAAGGTGATGGTTAGCGTCATGCGGCCATCTGAAGTGGCTTGCGAAGACATGTACAACATGTTTTCTACGCCGTTAATCTCTTGCTCTAGCGGTGATGCAACGGTTTCAGCAATGATTTTAGGGTTAGCACCTGGGTAGTTTGCCGTAACAACTACCGTTGGCGGCACGACCTCTGGATACTCGGTAATCGGTAATTGCCATACTGCGATCGCGCCTGAAATAAAGAACAGCAGTGATAGCACAGCAGCAAAAATAGGTCTTTTAATAAAGAATTGAGACAACATTATGTGGTTTCCTTAACCCTGACTTGCATCATCAGCAACGCGTGCTGTTAATGGCTGGTTATCGAGGAGGCGTTGCGCTTGATGTAATGCTTCTAATTTGTCGATATCGGCCATGTCTGTAAGGTTTGGCTCAATAGTGACGTTAGGGCGTACCTTCTGCAGACTGTTTACCACGATGGTATCGTTAGGAGATAAACCGGCAGTAATAATACGTAAACCGTGAAGCTTCTCACCTAGGCTAACGCTACGATACTCAAGGGTGTTTTTGTCATTCACCACCAGAACAAACTTGTTATTTAAGTCGGTGAAAATAGCTTTATCGTCAATTAGAATGCTGTCGTATGACTCGCTACCCGCAATGCTGATGCGGGCAAATAAGCCGGGTAATAATTGATTGTCTTGGTTGGCAAAATTAGCTCGAACGCGGATAGTACCTGTTTGCTGGTCAACCGTATTATCGACAAAGTCGATCACACCCTGATGATTAAAATTGGTTTCATTTGCTAGTGCCATGACCACTGCATTATTGCCCAAACGTGGATTTTGACGTTTGTTCTCGAACGATAACGCGGCATACTTTAAATAGGTTCGCTCGTCGATATCGAAGTAAGCGTACATATGCGATGTAGACACTAAGCTGGTGAGATGCGTTTGTCCGGCGGTGACATAATTACCTGCCGTTTCATTTGCGTATGAAACTCGACCCGTAATTGGGGCGGTAACATGAGTATATTCAACGTTAAGTTGGGCACGGGTCAACGCGGCTTTAACTGATGCAACTGCGGCAGCAGTTTGGTGCATGTTAGAGCGACGAGTATCAATAAGCTCTTCTGAAACCGCTTTTTGATGGAACAGCTTATTGGCTCGTTCATAGTCATTTTCAGCAAGTTGGTTAGCAGATATTGCACTGGTTAATTCTGCTTTAAGACGCTCATATTCAGCCGTAAATACACTCGAGTCGATGGTAAATAACACATCGCCTTTTTGCACTAGCGCGCCTTCTTTAAAGTTAATCGATTCAATATAACCTGACACGCGAGGTACCAAAGTAACCTTTTCTGGTGCTTGTAAGCGTCCAGTAAATTGATCCCACTCGGTAATGCGTTCATAAAGTACGTTGGCAACATCCACCTTAGGCGCTGCGGGTGTATTCGCTTGTTGTGCTGGTTGCTTTCCGCACGCCACTAATAGTAATGCCGTTAGGCTTACTAACAAAGTGATTTTAATTGATTTTAACGTCTTCATGGTGCTGTCCTCTAATCCATAGCATTTACGTTATTTAACAAGCTATTGGGTGCGTTACTTTTGTCTTTGGCTATGTTTTTATACCA
>NZ_PJAP01000810.1:0-1685 GCF_002836795.1 Shewanella sp. 11B5
CTTTCTGTTTCTAAGTTATATTCTACACAATTGAAAACGGCTCGCATATTTCTATGCAAGCCGTTATTTTATTTGGCAGGGGTGGCAAGACTCGAACTCGCAACCATCGGTTTTGGAGACCGCTGTTCTACCAATTGGAACTACACCCCTGTTGACGAGGGGCATTATGCTAAAACCACCACCAAAGGTAAAGTACTTTTTATAATAAAGTGCTCAACTGCAGTTTTTTCAGGCAAGTTAGCCAATCCAATCAATTTATGTGTAGATCATACAGCTAAGTAGAGCCATTTAGCTCCAGATCAAACGTACGTCACATCCGCACGCCAAACCAAATTGGTTTATAGCGTCAACGTTAAACTGTTGCTTTAACAAACTAGGCGCGATTGTAGGCTCATCATTCGCTATCTTGTAGCGATGTTTTCTGGGTTGGCTACTAATAAGTCGTGCATCTCTCATTAAACTGGCAGCCTTATAACGGCCAACATTTTCACCTAATTGATTGAGCTAGCCTGCTATCGTTCTCGCGCCAGCAGAGCCTCGGCTATCACGGTGGATTGCAATTGCTTGCTGGCGCAACTTCTCACGTTCAGGCTTCACTAGTCCACGATGTTTGAGATGATAATGGTAGCTACTTCGCGGTATTTCAAATAAATGGCAAAGCTGTTTGACGATGTTCTGCTCTCTCGATAACGATTCAATTAACGCTATCGTTTGATGTTGTCTTGCATTAAGAGAGCGGTAGCCTTTTTTAGGATGTCTTTCTCCCATTCAATCTTCTTAATTTGCGCTTCAAGCTCTTGAATTCGTTTTTGCTCAGGAGTGATGGCATTAGCTGATGGAGTAATACCTTCAAATTCTTGTATTAGCTGGGTTACCCAACGTCTAATCGCTGTCGGGCCTACGCCGGTTGCATCATAAGCTTCTCGGATGGTGTAGCCTTGTTTAATTACAAGGTTAGCGGTATCTATTTTAATTTCAGTTGAGCAAGTTGGTTGAGTCTTCATTACTGTTACATCGTTTAATCTTCTGGCAAGTTTACCTCATATCGGTGTACAGTTTCATTAAGCTACAATACAGTAAACTAACAGCCATCTGATTAAGCTGGCCAGCTATCGCTCTCGCATCTGCTGAGCAACTACTATCATAGTGGATTGCAATTGATAGCAGGCATAACTTCTCACGTTCAGGCTTTACTAATCCACGATGTTTTAGATGATAATGGTAGCTACTACGTGGTATGCCAAACAAATGACAAAGCTGTTTGACGATATTCTGCTCTCTCGATAACGATTTAATTAACGCTATCGTTTGATGCTGTCTTACATTAAGAGAGAGATAGCCTTTTTGATATCATCTATACAACAATGTGATGCAATCAACAGCCATCCTCTCAAATTACAGACGTAAAAAGCTCGCTAATAATAGCGGGCTGTTTCACGACTCTTGCAAGTCAATTAGGCGCCTGAAAATGACCTATTTCGCATGGGCATATCGTCCACACAAGCATTATGCTCATATTAACCAAACCGTAATGTCAACAAATAACAGACATAAAAAAGCCCGCTACATAATAGCGGGCTGTTTCACGACTCTTTCAACTCAATTAGGCACCTGGAAATGACCTATTTCGCATGGGCATATCGTCCACACAAGCATTATGCTCATATTAACCAAACCGTAATTTA
>NZ_PJAP01000811.1:0-1685 GCF_002836795.1 Shewanella sp. 11B5
GTTGATGTAACTGAATTGCACCTTGTTCGATACCTATACTGCCTTTATTAATGAGCTCATTCTGAGTTCGGTTTTCTAACGACATATCATTGATGCGAGTAATATTCATATTCAGTTCGCCAATAACAGTGCTTTGCTCGTCTGTGGCTGCTGCTATTTGAACATTCATTTGCGATATTTGCTCAATTGAAGACTTAATATTTTCAAGCGCAACTACAACTTGTTGAGTTTCATTGACCGTTTCAGATGATTTAACTTTAGCCCTAGCAACAGAAGCATTAACACTGTCAATGGCACTTCTGATTGCGTCGATGATAAGATTAATTTCACTTGTTGAAGCTTGAGTTCGGCTAGCAAGCGTTCGAACTTCATCAGCAACAACAGCAAAACCACGACCAGCCTCACCTGCTCTAGCGGCTTCGATGGCAGCATTCAACGCTAACAAATTAGTTTGATCTGCTATTCCCACAATCACATCCAGAATTTGACCAATCTTACTTGAACTTACTTGTAAGCCTTTAGCAACCTCTTCTGTCGCGGCTAATTCACTGGATAATTCAGATATTTTTTTCATTGCATTATCAACAACGTTAGCAGATTTGTCTGCCTCTTTATCAGCATGGTGGGTACTGTCTGCTGCCAGTTGCGCATTAGAAGCCACTTCTGATGCGGTCATCGACATTTCATTTATCGCGGTTGCCACATTCTCAGTTTCGGCTTGCACATTGGATGAAATTTGATTGGCCTGTTGTGCAATCGTCGACATATTTTGTGCTAAGCGACTCGATTCATCAACCGAATGGCTGACAGAAATAATGACTTTCTGGATTTTATCAATAAAGGCATTGAAATGATGTGCGATTTGTTTGAGTTCATCATTACCCTCTTCAGACAAACGTAAGGTCAAGTCCCCCTCGCCCTTGGCAATGTTTTTAAACGCACTAATGGTTTCAATCATTGGCCCTGAAATACTGCGAATGATAAAAAACAGCAGTAAGATGACTGGCAGCCAAACCAGTGCCAATAACAATAAGTATTGCGTAATAAATTGGTTTTTATCATTTTGAATGTCATCGACATAGATACCCGTCCCGATAATCCATCCCCAGGGTCTAAAACGCTTGACCACTGACATTTTTGGACTGGGTTGT
This sequence comes from Shewanella sp. 11B5, assembly GCF_002836795.1. Classification (NCBI taxonomy): domain Bacteria; kingdom Pseudomonadati; phylum Pseudomonadota; class Gammaproteobacteria; order Alteromonadales; family Shewanellaceae; genus Shewanella; species Shewanella sp. 11B5. The sequence continues at coordinate 1,152 of NZ_PJAP01000811.1, forward strand.
TCCTGTTGTGGTTTGTTCCACATATAATCTACTCGTGCCGAATCCTGCTGTTCGGTACGTAGGATCATTTGTTCAAACAGCTTAACGCCATTTGGATCTTGCATTGCTAATACCTTGGTATTCACTAATTGCTTAGCAAAAGCATGTTGGATCATCGTCCCTTGAGTATCAATACTGAAATAATACTCATTGCCTGAATAGCGTAATTTATCAATTGCCGCCAAAGCCATGACTTTGGCCTCATCTTCGCTCAGGCTTCCAGACTGAGCATCTTGATAATATTTATCCGCGATGGTGGTAGCGATGTCTACCAAAGCATTCAGTTTGGCTTCTTTCTCATTAATTAACACGTTTTCAACTCGTGTTAATGAAAACCAGAACACGATAACAGTAGCAATGATCGCTAATGCCAACATTCCTAATAAACGGTTTGCAATTGTCGTTTTACGAAAAAACATATTAATTGGGTTCATACAGGCACCATGACATTATGATTATTATTAAAATGGTTATGAGATGAAAACTGACACGAAC
>NZ_PJAP01000812.1:0-1683 GCF_002836795.1 Shewanella sp. 11B5
AATCGGTATTATTGGCGCAATGGAGCCAGAAGTTGTTCATTTAGTTCAAGCTATTGTAGATCCAGTACATACAACAATTGCTGGCATCGAATTTATTAGCGGCAGCATTGCAGGTAAAGACGTGGTAGTAACCCGTTCAGGTATCGGTAAAGTGGCAGCCAGTATTGCGACCACATTGTTAATCGAAAAGTTTGCCGCTACCCATGTAATTAACACCGGTTCTGCTGGCGGTTTTGTTGATTCATTGGCGATTGGCGATATTGTTATTTCATCAGAAGTGCGTCATCACGATGTAGACGTGACAGCGTTTGGTTATGAAATTGGCCAAATGGCTCAGCAACCTGCTGCATTTATGCCTGATAGCACCTTAGTTAATGCGGCCAAAAGCGCTGTCGCTGAATTAGGTGAAGTTAAGGCAATTGAAGGGTTAATTTGTACTGGCGACAGCTTTATTTGCGATCCTGTTCGCACAAAAGTCATGCGTGAAAACTTTCCAACAATGGCAGCTTGTGAGATGGAAGGCGCAGCGATTGCACAAGTATGTCACCAGTTTAACGTGCCATTTGTAGTTATTCGCTCGCTATCAGACAATGCAAATAATGACTCACCAGTTGATTTTGACTCGTACATAATCAAAGCAGGTATGCATTCAGCAATGATGGTTATTGCTCTATTACAACAGCTGTAATCGGTCTACACTTAGCTCGGACTCGCTATGGGCCGAGCTAAGCTCGCTTCATAAACAATACAACAGCACATTATTGAGTATCTATGGTCAATCAATTATTCAATCCTCAATTACTGAGCCAAGACGGCGGATTGCTTCAGAGCTGTTGTATTTTATTTTGTGCATTAATATTAGCTCGCTTCGCGCCAATTCCCCGAGATTTACAACCCCTATTATGGTTCAATCGTTTAGCGGTATTAATTTCCAGTAAAGTTAACCACCCAGAGCGAGCGGTGAGCCAGCAACTTATCGCTGGGATTTTAGCCACACTTATTTTGATAGTACCTAGCGGGATTATCGTCAGTTTCTTACTCAGCCTTGCCGCCTACCCATGGTTTTTCGAACTCATTATCTTGTATTTTTGTTTATGTGATTCAGCTTTTAAACCAGTAGCAGAAAAGGTCGTTACAGCAATAAAAAAGGGTAATAAGCAGGACGCAAAACAACTACTCACCCCATGGGTAAGCCAAAATACTCAAGTGTTGTCTGAAGTCGGTTTAAGTAAAACCGCCATTGAGAAGTTATTCACCACTCCCATTTACGGCACCTTAGCAACCATATTGTTTTTTAGTTTAGGCGGCGCCACCATGGCATTAGTGGTGCGGATGTTAAGGCAATTAGAACATTGCTGGCCACCGTATCATCCAAACTTTCATATTTTTTCAAGTTTTGTTGGCCAATTCAATCGGGTGATTTTTTTCATTCCAACCTTGTTATGGCATTGCTCGTTAGCTATTCAGTTTGGACAACTGGGTATGAGGTCTATTTTTTCGCAGCCAATATCAGCTCAAGCCAATAAAAATCAGTTAAATAATCATTACAGCAGTTATGCGTTAGCGGCTAAGTTATTGAAAATAGAGCTTGGTGGCCCCCAGCAATTTATCGAAAATGGTAAGACAATTCGGGTCGATTTACCAAAAGTAAAAGCGGGTCCCTTGCCAGATCATCGTTACATA
>NZ_PJAP01000813.1:0-1682 GCF_002836795.1 Shewanella sp. 11B5
AATGTCACTTTTACGCTTAATCTTTAATATTGCTTGGTTTTTAATGGGTGGTTTTGTCATGGGACTAGCCTGGTGGTTTGTAGGGGTACTGTGCTTTATCAGTATCATTGGTATCCCATTTGGTCGTGCTTGTTTTGTCATTGGCGAACTTGCTTTCTGGCCATTTGGACAAGAAACCGTTAACCGAAAACACATTTCAGGCCAAGAAGATATTGGCACTGGCACGTTAGGTTTGGTGGGTAATGTCATCTGGTTTTTGTGCTTTGGTATTTGGCTCGCGATTGGTCATCTAGCCCATGCTCTGGCTTGTTTTGTAACGATTATAGGTATTCCTTTCGCGTTACAGCATCTTAAGTTGGCCCTGTTAAGTTTAACCCCTATCGGCCAAACTGTTATTGCCAAACCAACTTATTAACATTCATTAATAACCGTTGAATGACCACTGTTCTAAAAAGCCGATAGCATAATACTATCGGCTTTTTATTTGCCTAATTGCATCAGCAACGTGTACATTGCCATTCTTAAGCGCTAAAAGGTTATTCAGCCTCTTTAAAGACAGTAATGGGATCACATGAACTATTGGTTAATGAAGTCTGAACCAGACGACTTTAGTATTGATAATCTACAGATGAGTGAGCAGCAAACCGTTGCTTGGCAGGGTATTCGTAACTATCAAGCACGTAATTACATTCGCGATCAAATCGCCTTAGGCGATGTAGTGTTGTTTTACCACTCTAGCTGTAAAGTACCTGCCATTGTGGGTTTAGCAAAAATTAGCAGTGATGCACAAATCGATATCAGTGCTTTTGATAACCGTTCACCGTATTATGATGTAAAATCTAACACTAATACGCCTCGATGGTGGCAAGTCGATATCCAATTTATGGCCAAATTTTCTAAACCAGTGAGCTTGAAACAATTGAAAGCAGATCTCGCACTGCAAGATATGGTATTAGTGGCTAAAGGTGCCCGCTTGAGTGTTCAGCCCGTCACACCGTTGCAATACCAACATATTATGCAATTAACAATCTTAAAATAATAACGTTAGATTGATGACCTTACATGGGTAACCTTAAGTTAAAACAGACCAGCTCGTCAGCCGACCAGTAAACATTCTAAAAAATCTCCTAAAGACAGCTCAGACTAAGTCAATACAATTTGCTGTAATAGTCTGAGCTCGAATACTAACGGCACAGTGAAAAGATCGCGCAATGTCAGAATTAGTTAATCATTCGACCTATTCCGCCAAGTACAGAACCTTCACCTTGGTCTTTGCCACCACTTGATGGTGCATGAGCAATGATTCTGTCAGCCATACGAGAAAACGGTAAGCTTTGTAACCACACAGTTCCATGGCCTTTTAAGGTTGCAAGGAACAAACCTTCACCACCAAATACCATCGACTTTAATGAGCCTGCACGTTGTATGTCATAATCAATTCCAGGAGTGAACCCCACTAAACAACCGGTATCGACCCGCAATGTCTCACCGTGTAATTCTTTTTTAATCAATGTCCCACCAGCATGCACAAACGCCATGCCATCGCCTTTTAGGCTTTGTAGAATAAATCCTTCCCCACCAAAAAAACCGGTCCCTAAACGTTTATTAAACTTCATACTCACTTGCGTACCTAAAGCTGCCGCTAAAAAGCTGTCTTTTTGGCAGATAAGTTCACCTTGATG
>NZ_PJAP01000814.1:0-1678 GCF_002836795.1 Shewanella sp. 11B5
TACAGTTTCACCGATACGCACATCACGACTAACAGCTGCAGCTGGTTTATTAAAACCGTGCGCCATAGATTCAGGTGCTGTACTGCGGTTACGCATGTGTTTTTCACGACCGTCACGAGCATCTTTTCCGCCACGTTTTTTGTTAGCGTTTTTGTTGCGCGCACGACGGCCACGTTTTTCATCATCAGCATCTGAACTGTCTTCTGCTGCACGAGCAACTTTAGACGTTGTGATGTGGTGATCGCCATTCTTTTCAGCATCTAAACGTTGGCGCTCTTCTTCAGCCCAACGCTTTGAGTTGACTTCAGCAAGTTGACGCGCAGTTTCTGCGGCTTTAGCAGCTTCATCTTTTTGCTTTTGAGTAAGCACGGCTTCTTGAGTCGCTTTTAAACGATCTGCTTCAACTTTTGCTGCTGCAGTTTCTGGGTCAGCAACTTTAGTCACTTTAGGTTCAGACTTTACTTTTTCTGATTTCAATTTGGCTTCTGCTTCCGCTTTTTTCTTCGCATCTGCAGTAGCTTTCGCTTCTGCAGCTGCTTTTGCTTCAGCTTCCACTTTTGCTTGGGCTTCAGCTTCTGCTTTGGCTTTAGCTTGAGTTTCTAATTCAGCTTGTTTTGCTAATTCTGCATCATCGCGCTTAACAAAAGTACGTTTTTTACGAACTTCTACCTTCACGTCTTTCGACTGACCGCCAGTGCTTGCAACACTTAACGTAGACACCGTTTTACGCTGCAATGTCATTTTAGTCGGAACTGAATCTGCACCATGCTGTTTTTTTAGATAATCAAGAAGCTGTTGCTTCTCTTTTTCTGAAACAGTATCGAGTTGTTTTTTGTTCATACCAGCTTGTGAGAATTGCTCGATTAATCGATCAACCGATTTTCCCACTTCCGCTGCTAATTTTTCTACGCTTGTATCTGCCATCAATTAGATCCCCCTGTTGATCGACTTATGCTTCTTCGCCAAACCAACAGATATTGCGGGCAGCCATGATGAGCTCGCCTGCTTTTTCTTCTGTTAATTCTTCAATATCAATTAAATCGTCAATACCTTGCTCGGCCAAGTCTTCTAAAGTCACTACGCCTTTGCTCGCAAGAACATAAGCTAAATGTCTTTCTAATCCTTCCAATGCTAGTAAATCATCACTTGGCTCTGCACCATCTAACGCTTCTTCCGACGCTAATGCTCTTGTAGAGATTGCCGCCTTTGCACGTTCACGTAATGCTTCAACGATTCCTTCGTCGAAACCTTCTACTGCTAATAGTTCAGATTCTGGGACATAAGCAATCTCTTCTAGCGAAGTGAATCCCTCATCAGCCAATACGGCTGCAAAATCTTTATCTACATCTAGATAAGCCACAAACAAATCAATCACTTTTGCACTTTCAGCTTGGTGTTTTTTGTTCATGTCTTCAACTGTCATTACGTTTAGTTCCCAACCAGTGAGTTGAGTCGCTAAACGTACGTTTTGGCCATTACGACCAATAGCCTGTGCCAAACTGTCAGCTTCTACAGCAATATCCATCGAGTGGTTGTCTTCATCCACAATGATAGATGCAACATCAGCTGGCGCCATGGCATTGATCACATATTGTGCAGGATTATCATCCCACAACACGATATCTACGCGCTCGCCACCTAATTCGTTTGATACGGCTTGTACACGTGCGCCACGCAT
>NZ_PJAP01000815.1:0-1675 GCF_002836795.1 Shewanella sp. 11B5
ACACACCAAATAACGCTGGGATCATTAAGGTCCTAATTTTTACCACCCCAGGGTGATTCCATCCCCACGTAGGCCTAACGAGTGCTTTCTCACGAATTAAGAAAGGTATTTGGAATAGAAACTGAATCAGTCCACCAAAAAACACACCCCAAGCCAAACCAATTTCCGGGTTTTCAAGTGTATGTGCATACCATAAAGCCACAGCAATAATCGCAACATTCAAAAATACCGGCGTAAAGGCTGAAACCGCAAAGCGCCCGCGAGTATTAAGTATCGATCCTGCTAGGGCTGTGAAAGTGATAAACCATAAATATGGGAACGTAATTTTTAACATCACTGAAGCCAGTTCAAACTTTTCAGCATTCGGCCCATCATTTAACCAATCAACAAACCAGCCGCCACCAAAAAGGGCTGCTAATACCGGAGAACCAATAACACCAACCAAAGTAACAATTGTCACCAATACACCTAAAGTACCAGCGACTTTACTTAATAATTCGCGAGTATCTTCTGGGGTCATTTTTTCTTGGTACTCAGTCAGTACCGGCACAAATGCCTGCGCAAAAGCACCTTCAGCAAATAAACGCCTTAAGAAGTTAGGTATTTTATTTGCAAAAAAGAACACATCAGCACTGCTGCCTGCTCCCATTAGATTTGCTATCACCACATCACGCACTAAACCTAACACTCGAGACATCAGCGTCATAACACTAACAATTAAGCCTGATTTAAATAATTTTTTGCTCAAACAGCCCCCGGACACTCAATCACTTGTAAGACAATTAATGGGTTTTATAACAAATATTCGATTATAACTCTGTCACACAGACTCAAGAGCTGGTAGAATGCGCCATATATTACACGAGTTGGGTTGAAGAAAGGCACGCTAGATTGGATTAATTTATCTTTATGATAAATATTCAGTTGCAGTCGTTGACAAGACGATAAAAAGCAGGCATATTCCTCGGCCTTAAAAGTATCAAATCCAGTTTTTAGGAGTTGCACCTTGGCTAATAGCAAGTCTGCAAAGAAGCGCGCGCTTCAGTCTGAAAAGCGTCGCCAGCATAACGCTAGTCGTCGCTCTATGTTACGTACATACGTTAAAAGAGTTATCGCGGCTATCAAAAGCGGTGACCATAAAGCGGCTACAGAAGCGTTCGCTATTGCACAACCAATTGTTGACCGTATGGCGACTAAAGGTCTTATTCATAAGAATAAAGCCGGTCGTCAGAAGGCTCGCTTAAATGCAAAAATCAAAGCTATCGCAGCTTAAGTTTTTGTAGATTAAGATTCAAAAAACCGGCTTAGGCCGGTTTTTTTATCACTAAATTTTACCTACCTAGCCTTCTCTTAACGGCTTTAGCCCCTAGAACCAACCTCAACAGCTTAGTATCAACATAATAATGTCAAAATTATTAATAATATGACCCTGAAAAATATCCTGATTAAAGCAAACTACTCTTGAGAACGTTTATAACGTTTTATTAATACAAATAAACCTGAACTCGGAATAGCAAAAGACACTCAAACAGCCATTTGTCTTCCTAACGGCGTTTAATAAACATGCCGCCCCAGTTATTAACATATAAGGAGCTCCTCTTGTTAATAACACAAATGACAAGTTTGATAGCGGTAGTGGCTAATATTAAGTTCTTTATCATTGTCCTTTTATCTC
>NZ_PJAP01000816.1:0-1674 GCF_002836795.1 Shewanella sp. 11B5
AGCTAATACTAATACCCAAGCAGAGTTTAAAGCCAAAATAAATTGATCATAATGGGTATTATCAAACGAAAGTAAAACCTAGAGTTTGAACTTGAATAGCTCGACACTCATTCTTTTGAGACTAATGATTTGAGGCTAATGATTTCGAGGCTCACTCTTTTGAGACGAACTCGTTCAAGAGCAGATATTTTACGATTAAATGTTTGAGATGAATTGTTTGCGGCAAAATGTATACGGCGAACTCTTTGTCGCTAACTTTTTGTAGCAGATTGTTTGCTGTGAAATGCTTATTGCAAAATGTTGGCTGCGAAATGTTGGCTGCGAAATGCTTACGGCGTATTGTTTACTGACAATGGTCATTAAGCTAACAATCTCATCGGCCAGTTAACGGCAAATAGACGTTAGCGTTGGGCACTAATATCAGCAAAGGTGGCTTTCAATAACCGTTGTAAATCAGCAGGACTTAGCGAGATATCTACGCCTCTTTTGCCTGCGCTAATGTAGATACGTTGATGCTGCTGTGCAGATATATCGATAATCGTCGGCAAAGGTTTTTTTTGCCCTAATGGGCTCACACCACCTAGTACATAACCGCTAGAACGCTCAACGACTAACGCCTCTGCCATGTGGGCTTTTTTTGCGCCTGCGGCTTTCGCGATTAACTTCATACTCAACATCGACGACACTGGTACAACCCCAACCACCAGCGCTTGGTTATCTAAGCTCACCACCAAGGTTTTAAACACTTGTTCCGTTGGCACGCCCAATTTTTGCGCTGCTTCTAAACCATAAGATTCACTATTAGTATCATGATGGTACTCATGCACTTCAAAATCTATTTTATGCTTTTTGGCTATCTCAATTGCTGGGGTCATGATAATGCGCTCATTTATGGATTCACCGCCAATACTTTGCTTGGCTGATAAAAATGCAGATATCGCAGACAAACATAACTGACAACCACGGTAGCGACAAGCAATTCAAATTCAGCTAATGCATTAATTTGCTGTACATATTCCGCTGCCATGCCAACACTTTCCATCCAAACAGACATTTTAAATAATGCCGTTGCCCCAATCACCATCGGAAACGTAAATGCGGCATAGCCGGGGCTAAAGGGTAAACGCATCAGTTTGAAAAAACACAAATAGATAATTGAGGTCATTAACACCCCAATACCAAATAATAGCCCAACAATTACCGGCGATGGTTGTTCAATTACCGTTAAATAGCCCGCCAAAGATAAACTTGCTGGCGCCGCTAAAATCGCTAAAGTAGGTTTGGCTGCATCTGGGATTTGTTCTGTAAATATAAGACGATAAATCATCATCGGTAACATTATGGCATAACTCAACATGCCAAAGATTAGCGCAGCATGAGCAACCCACGCTAGATGAATATTGCCTGAAAACGACACATCGGCCACCACAATACCAATGGGCGGAATAAACCAACTAGGCACCATATGATGCAGTGAAAATTGTTTACTGCGATGATAAATAAACCCGACCAAAAAGCTGATGTGCAGCAATACTGCAAATGACCATAATAAATCACCTGCGAGTGCAGAGGCATAACTCAGCGAATTCGACACCACCATTAACGCCATTGCAAAAGTAGGTACCACGCTGCCGACCACTGGATGAGCAAGATCCTGGCGTAATAAATCTGAAT
>NZ_PJAP01000817.1:0-1671 GCF_002836795.1 Shewanella sp. 11B5
GTTGCGGCTTGCCCTGCAACGACCTTGTAAATATAGGTTTAGAAACTACAGGTGAGTAGTGATGATCAACTTTTTCGCATTCATCTATGTGTTGAATTAATGCTTTGATCGCATTTTTATATTGTTCAGGAACTCTCATCACTATCGTTTTTTCATATCTAGTCTTGCGGCCAGCACCTTTACGTACACCACCATGCGCCCCTTTATGAGCATCACTTTTATCTGCCATACTTAGAACCTCTTGATTACGTAACGATATCAAGGTAGCTTGATTTGGTTACATAATCAAATAAAACGTTACAAGTTTGGGCTAATCCCCCCTAAAAATAGTAGATTTCAAAAGTAGAATTTTCTCGTAATATATACGCAGGGAGATTCTGCATGAAAACATCAAAATTTAGCGACAGCCAAATCCTAGCAATCCTTAAACAAGCCGAAGCTGGCACCCCAGTTCCGGGGCTTTGCCGTGAGCATGGCATGAGCTCTGCGACCTTCTACAAATGGCGCGCCAAATTCGGTGGCATGGACGCTTCTATGATGGCGCGATTGAAGGAGTTAGAGGCTGAGAATTCACGACTCAAAAAAATGTATGCCGAAGAGCGACTCAAAGCTGAAATACTCAAAGAGGCCATCGAAAAAAAGTGGTAAAGCCGTCGCGGCGGCGGGAGCTGGCGCAAAAGGCGGTGAGCCATTTCGATCGCATTTGCGTGTGCCTTGTTTGGACTCAGTGAGAGCTGTTATCGCTATCAGGCAAAACTCAGTGATGAAAACGCTGCAATAGCCGACTGGTTACAGCAACTGACATCAACCCATCGGAGTTGGGGGTTTGGGCTATGTTATTACTTTTTACGTAACGTGAAACGCTACCGATGGAACCATAAGCGGGTGTATAGGATTTACCGAGAATTGGAGCTAAATCTACGAATTAAGCCGAGGAAACGCTTGAAGCGTGATAAACCGGACACATTGGCGGTGCCAGAGGCAATCAATAAATGTTGGTCCATGGACTTTATGCACGACCAACTGGAAGATGGTCGCAGCATTAGGTTATTGAACGTGATTGATGATTACAACCGTGAAGGCTTGGCGATAGAAGTCGACTTCTCCTTACCTGCGGAGCGTGTGGTGAGAACATTGGATCAAATCATCGAATGGCGTGGAAAACCAAAACAGATACGCAGTGATAATGGTCCAGAGTATATAAGTGCGGTACTGGCTGCCTGGGCTGAAAAACACAATGTAGAACTGAAATTTATTCAGCCTGGCAATCCACAGCAGAATGCCTATGTAGAACGCTATAATCGGACTGTGCGATACGAATGGCTGAGCCAATATCTTTGGAATAGTATTGCCGAGGTACAGGAACATGCGACACAATGGCTATGGTTTTATAACAATGAAAGACCCAATACAGCAATTGGTGGTGTCCCACCAAAGCAAAAACTGGCACTAGTGGCCTAAGTCTCTACTTTTGACCTCAGCTAAAAATGGGGAGATTACCAGACGGTCGAAACGGCGATGTAATAGTTGCCAATTTTAATGGCGAGTTTGTCTGCAAGATTCTAGATACCAAGCTGCGTGTTCTCCATTCCTCTAATCAACAATACCAACCTGTCACAATTCATGAATACGATTATTTTAGTATTGAAGGCGTAGTCACACGTTCTATTC
>NZ_PJAP01000818.1:0-1667 GCF_002836795.1 Shewanella sp. 11B5
GCGTTTTTAGAGGGAGCATTAACGTGACGTGTCGGAGAAACAGATGAATAGAAAGTTAACCTTGTTGGCAGTATCTGTGGCAAGTGTATTGGGTTTGAGCGTAATACCTAATGCTCAAGCTGCAACGAATACAGAAACATTAGCCAAAGCCATTGCTAAGCAAGAAGCTGAAATTACGATATTAAAACAGCAGCTTGCCACATTGGCCGCCGAGCAAAAACAACAACAGCAGCAAAACAAACAAGTGGCGACTCAAGTTGACACTGTGGTGCAACAAACCACTAAAGCGCAAGACCGTTTAAGCCGTTTTAGCTTTAACTCATATGGCAGCGCTGTTTACACCAGTGATGAATATTTCGATAACGTACAAGATACATCCGCAGAGCGACGTAGTCGTACTGATTTAGAGCGGATTGTGACCGAGTTTGGTTATCAGTTCACTGATGATTGGAGTATGGAAGTTGAAATTGAGTATGAGCACGGTGGCACTGGCACCTCACTAGAATATGACGGCTTTGATGAATTTGGTGAGTTTGAATCCGAAGTTGAAGCGGGTGGCGAAGTGGTGGTTGAAAAAGCGGAAATTCGTTACCGTCCATCAAAAGCCTTTGGGGTGAAATTCGGTAACATTCACTTGCCTATTGGCTTGTCGAGCATGTTACACAAACCTAATCAATATCTAACAGTGCAACGTCACAAGAGTGAAGCAGCGATGATGCCGACCGTTTGGAACGAAAACGGTATTGGTGTTTACGGAGAGATTGCCGATTTTCATTATCAGGCACAAGTTGTCAGTGGGTTAAACTCTGAGTATTTCCGCACTTATGATTGGGTGGCATCAGGCCATCAAAAACGCTTTGAAGAAGTGAATGCTGACGACCTAGCATTTGCTGGTCGTATTGATTATGGCAATTTCAAAACCGGCAGTGCAGTCGGCGTGGCTTATTACTACGGTAATACCAGTGGTAATCGCCATAAGAGTAACAAACTCGATGTTGATGGTGCTCTTAGCATTGTGTCTGTTGCCGGAGCCTTTGTTGAAGGTCCATGGATCCTCCGCGGTCAATATTTATATGGCTCGTTAGACAATGCTGACGCTATTACCCAGGCTAACAAAACCACCCCAGGTTTACGTCCAGGTAATTTTGCCCAACTGGGTTCAGAGTCGCAGTCGTTCTTTGTCGAGGCGGGCGTCAAACTTGATGAATGGTTTGATATTCCGATGACCGTGTTTGCCAATATCGATTATTCCAATCCACTTATGGCCGTTGAAACGGGCACCGCAACCAAGCGTTATGAAAATACTTGGAGCAGTGTAGGTATTAACTATTTCCCGATACCTGAGATTGTGATTAAAGCCGAAGGTGGTCTTCATCAAGTGGCTGTTGCCAGTATTCCTGACACCAATTTCTTTGCTTTAGGTGTGGGATATCAGTTCTCGCTATAAGCGAATTTAATTTTTTGACCTGTTTTTTGACTTATTTTTTACATGGAGTTTTATTATGCGTTTTAACTACACTGCAATCTCACTAGCACTAGTGGCAACATTATCCGCGTGTGGCGGTTCAGGCTCGGATGACACTAGCACCCCGACAACCCCAACTACACCTACAACCGGTTTTAGTTTTGTCGCGACAGAAATGATCACTAACTTAACCGATGATGTG
>NZ_PJAP01000819.1:0-1663 GCF_002836795.1 Shewanella sp. 11B5
TTTTTAGCGTAAAGGCAACTTCAAATAAATGAGCTTTAGGGTCGACCGCATGAATATGATAATGCATAAAGAATTCCGAATGAGTGGCAAGTCGCAATCAAAACGATTGAGCTATAATAACCAATGCTGCCAAAATTGACTCACTTAAGCAAACGAATCCCATTTTAGGCAAAATATTACCCATAAAAAGCGTTTTTACTGGAGTGATAGTTCAAAGAGTTGATAGTATTATCAATAGCATCAATGCAGTTATCTAATGAGGGCACCCAAATGGCCGAAGAAACCATATTTAGCAAAATTATCCGCCGTGAAATTCCAGCGGATATTTTATACCAAGATGAATTAGTCACCGCATTTCGGGATATTACTCCGCAAGCTCCTACGCATATTTTGATTATCCCTAATCATTTAATCGCGACAGCAAATGATGTTAAAGCGTCTGATGAAAAAGCATTAGGACGAATGATAACAGTAGCTGCCAAACTTGCTGATGAAGCCGGTATTGCAGAAGACGGTTATCGTTTAATAATGAATTGCAATAAACATGGCGGTCAAGAGGTGTACCATATTCATATGCATCTTTTAGGGGGTAAACCATTAGGCCCAATGTTGAGTCGTGGATAATGAAAATTAACAGTGATTTTTTTCCGTTAACTGAAGTTGCTACACGCTTTGTCAACCAGTTGGCTCAGTGCCGTCGTTTAGGGCTTACTGTGCAAGAAGCCAGCGAGCATCACGTGTTAATTGAGTTGCCTTACAGTCAAGATATTATTGGTTACCCAGACACCGGAGTCATTCACGGTGGGGTGATCACAACCTTGATCGATACCGCTTGTGGCACCGCCGTGGTATGCGCCATTTTGAAAAAGTACCAATCGTTAGAGTTGTCTCCAACATTGGATTTACGTGTCGATTACATGAAACCTGCCGAGCCTCATAAGTCAGTTTATGCCTTTGCTGAATGCTATCGTTTATCGTCAAGCGTTGCCTTTACCCGCGCGATAGCATATCAAGACAGCATTGATGAACCTATCGCTCACGCGGTGGGATCTTTTATGCGCATTAGTCCAGAAATGGTCGGCGAAGAGTTTCGTCAAGTGTTAATGGGTAATTTACCGGGGGCGACATCATGAGCGAGCCAACCCAACTAGAGACACAAAAGGCTTTAGATGTTCAAGATGTGGTTAAACGAGCCATTGAACTGAATGATTATAGTTACTTACTTGAGAAAGTACCTTACTCACAATTTATTGGCATGTCAGTGGCCCGTTTTGGTGATGAAATGGTATTTAGACTGCCAGCTAAAGATGACAACATTGGTAATCCGATTTTACCTGCGATACATGGCGGAGTGCTTGCTGGGTTTATGGAAATGTCGGCAATTGTGCAACTAATGGTATTTATGCAAGCCAAAAAAGTGCCTAAAATCGTTGATTTTTCAATTGATTATTTACGCGCAGGTTTACACCAAGACACATTCGCAGAATGTAAAATTACTCGCCAAGGCCGCCGCGTGGCTAACGTCAGTATGAATTGTTGGCAAACCAACCGTAAACAATTAATAGCCACAGCTAGAGCACATTTTTTGCTAGATTAAATCAACGCTTTACATTAACAGCAAATAAGGGAATAGCATGAAAATAACGTCAATCTTTGTGTTCGC
>NZ_PJAP01000363.1:0-8195 GCF_002836795.1 Shewanella sp. 11B5
GTTGAGGGTGAAGTGAATGTACTTCGTCAACAAGCTATGCAGCGTTTTGGTGGTCAAACTGAAAATATGCCTGAACTTCCGGCTGAACTTTTCACTGAACAAGCTGAGCGTCGTGTTAAAATTGGTTTGCTATTAGGCGAAGTGATCAAGACAAACGAGCTAAAAGCAGAAGATGATCGTGTTAATACATTGATCGAATCTATGGCTTCAGCGTATGAAGATCCATCTGAAGTTGTTTCATACTACAACTCAAACAAAGAACTCATGCAAAACATGCGCAACGTAGCGCTTGAAGAGCAAGCGGTGGAAGCATTGTTAAAATCATCAAAAGTAACCGTTAAAGACGTTGCTTTTGAAGAATTTATGAACAAGGCTACCGGACGAGCGTAAGCTAAGCTTGACTTAACAGGTCGTTCGCCATTTATAATGGCTCGTATGAGGTTCCTCATGCGGGCCATTTTTATTTTAGGGAAATGAATAATGCATAATGCACCAGAATCAGTACTCAACGCTCTTGTTCCAATGGTTGTTGAACAAACAGCGAAAGGTGAACGTTCTTATGATATCTACTCTCGCCTATTAAAAGAGCGAGTGATCTTTTTAGTTGGCCAGGTAGAAGAACACATGGCTAACCTCATTGTTGCTCAATTATTATTCCTTGAGTCTGAAAGCCCAGATAAAGATATATATTTGTACATTAACTCACCTGGTGGCTCTGTCACAGCTGGCATGGCTATTTATGACACAATGCAGTTCATTAAGCCTAATGTGAGTACCGTATGTATGGGTCAAGCTGCGAGTATGGGCGCATTTTTGCTAGCTGGTGGTGCTAAAGGTAAACGTCATTGCTTACCTAACTCTCGTGTGATGATCCATCAGCCATTAGGTGGCTTCCAAGGTCAAGCATCAGACATAGCAATTCATGCAAAAGAAATTCTTGGTATTAAAAATAAATTAAACCAAATGTTAGCGGAACATACTGGCCAGCCTTTAGATATTATTGAACGCGATACCGACCGTGATAACTTCATGAGTGCTACTCAAGCTGTTGAGTATGGTATTGTCGATTCATTACTCACTAGTCGCGGCTAAAACTGGTAGCTGATTTTCTAGATACTTTCAGGTATTCTGTATTGAAAGGCGTTCAGTCATCAATGTGGTTATGATAAGTATCTACAAGCAGGGCTTAGGTTCAACCTAAGTTGTAAACAGAGGTAGAATAATGGGCGATAACAAAAATAACGGTGACAGCGGCAAACTGCTGTACTGCTCTTTTTGCGGAAAAAGTCAGCATGAAGTCAGAAAACTCATTGCTGGTCCATCAGTTTATGTATGTGACGAATGTGTTGATTTATGTAATGACATTATCCGTGAAGAAATCAAAGAGATTTCACCTAAACGTGATGAAGACAAATTGCCGACACCGCATGAGTTACGCAAGCATCTTGATGACTACGTAATCGGTCAGGATCAGGCTAAGAAAGTGTTAGCCGTAGCGGTATACAATCATTATAAGCGTTTACGTAATGGCGCTATCAAAGATGGTGTAGAGCTAGGTAAAAGTAACATTTTACTATTAGGCCCAACCGGTAGTGGTAAAACTCTATTGGCTGAAACGTTGGCTCGCTCACTTAATGTTCCTTTTGCTATGGCAGATGCAACCACACTAACCGAAGCAGGTTATGTGGGTGAAGATGTTGAAAACATCATTCAGAAGCTACTGCAAAAATGTGATTACGACGTTGAGAAAGCGGAACGCGGTATCGTCTATATTGATGAAATTGACAAAATCAGTCGTAAATCTGACAATCCTTCAATTACTCGTGATGTATCGGGTGAAGGTGTTCAGCAGGCGCTGCTTAAGTTAATTGAAGGCACCGTTGCTTCTGTTCCTCCACAGGGCGGACGTAAGCATCCACAACAAGAATTCTTGCAAGTGGATACCTCTAAAATTCTGTTCATCTGTGGTGGTGCGTTTGCTGGACTTGAAAAAGTCATTGAGCAACGTGCACACACTGGAACCGGAATTGGCTTTGGTGCAGAAGTAAAAGGCGAAGCGGATAAAGCGACTATTTCACAAATTCTTAGCCAAGTAGAGCCTGGTGATTTAGTGAAGTTTGGTTTAATCCCTGAGTTTATTGGTCGTTTACCTGTCGTTGCTACGCTAACTGAGTTAGATGAAGCTGCATTAGTACAAATTCTATCTGAACCTAAAAACGCATTAACTAAGCAATATAGTGCATTATTTGAGATGGAAGATGTCGAACTTGAATTCCGTGATGATGCATTACAAGCCATCGCTCAAAAAGCAATGTCACGTAAAACCGGTGCTCGTGGATTACGTTCTATTGTTGAAAGCATCTTGCTTGATACAATGTATGATATTCCGTCGACACAAGGCGTGATTAAAGCTGTTGTTGATGAATCAGTAGTGAAAGGCGAGTCAGCCCCTATTTTGATTTATGAAAACACTGAGACACAGGCTGCTTCAGGCGAGCAATAATTGCACTGATAGTCAGGAAGTTGAAAAATAAGGAGTCCATTGGGCTCCTTTTTTCGTATTAGCCATTGAAACTGATAACATCACCCCAATATACTCAGTAATAAGTCAATTTCATTAAACGGAATCGAGCCATGACTAAAGAGCGTGAAGCGCATATCGAACTCCCCGTATTACCACTGCGAGATGTGGTAGTTTACCCGCATATGGTAATTCCGCTATTCGTGGGACGGGAAAAATCTATTCGTTGCCTAGAATCGGCAATGGAACAAGACAAGCAAATTTTATTAGTCGCTCAGCGAGATGCTGATCTTGACGAACCTACCAAAGACGATATTTTCGATATTGGTACCGTTGCCTCTATTTTACAATTGCTTAAATTACCTGATGGCACGGTAAAAGTATTAGTTGAAGGTGGCCAGCGTGCCAAAATCAAGAAATACACCCAAGAAGAAGAATTCTTTGCCGCCACAGCTGAATACCTCGAGTCACAAGAGTTAAGTGAAAAAGAAGAGGAGGTGTTGGTTCGCAGTGCTATTGGTCAATTTGAAGGCTACATCAAGTTAAATAAAAAAATCCCACCTGAAGTATTAACTTCATTGTCGGGCATTGATGAAGCCGCTCGTTTGGCTGATACCATGGCCGCACATATGCCATTGAAGCTTGAAGACAAACAATCTGTCCTTGAGATGATCAATGTCGGTGAGCGTCTGGAATATTTAATGGCGATGATGGAATCGGAAATTGACTTGCTTCATGTCGAAAAACGAATCCGTACTCGTGTTAAAAAACAGATGGAAAAAAGTCAGCGCGAATACTATTTGAATGAGCAAATGAAAGCCATTCAAAAAGAGCTAGGCGATATTGACGAAAGTCATGACGAATTTGAAGTGTTGGCGCGTAAGATTGAAGAAGCTGGCATGCCAAGCGACGCCAAAGAAAAAGCCACTGCTGAGTTAAACAAACTCAAAATGATGTCACCTATGTCAGCAGAAGCGACGGTTGTGCGCAGCTATGTAGACTGGATGACAGCGGTACCTTGGAAACAACGCTCTAAAATAAAGCGTGATTTGGCCAAAGCGCAAGAAGTACTCGACACCGATCATCATGGGCTTGAAAAAGTCAAAGAACGTATTCTTGAGTATTTAGCGGTTCAAAGCCGAGTTAAGCAGCTTAAAGGGCCTATTTTGTGTTTAGTAGGACCTCCAGGTGTAGGTAAAACCTCATTGGGCCAGTCGATTGCTAAAGCAACCGGTCGTAAGTATATTCGTGTTGCATTAGGCGGCGTACGTGATGAAGCGGAAATTCGTGGTCATCGTCGTACTTATATTGGTTCTATGCCAGGTAAAGTCATTCAAAAGATGGCTAAAGTGGGCGTTAAAAACCCATTGTTCTTGCTCGATGAAATCGACAAGATGAGTTCTGATATGCGTGGTGACCCATCATCAGCATTATTAGAAGTACTCGATCCTGAACAGAATGCGACCTTTAACGATCATTATCTTGAAGTTGATTATGACTTATCAGATGTGATGTTCGTTGCTACGTCAAACTCAATGGATATTCCAGGCCCTTTACTTGACCGTATGGAAGTTATTCGTTTATCGGGTTATACCGAAGATGAAAAACTCAATATTGCTAAGAAGCATTTACTGACTAAGCAAATTGAACGTAACGGTCTTAAAGAAAAAGAAATCAAGGTTGATGACAGCGCTATTTTAGGCATTATTCGCTATTACACTCGTGAAGCGGGCGTGCGTTCATTAGAACGTGAATTGTCGAAGATTTGTCGTAAAGTGGTTAAGCATATCCTGCTTGATAAAACGGTCAAAGTGGTTGAAGTTAACCAGGAAAATTTAAAGTCATTCCTTGGTGTGCAACGTTTTGATTTTGGCAAAGCCGAATCAAATAACCAAATCGGTCAAGTGACCGGTCTTGCATGGACTCAAGTAGGCGGCGATTTATTAACAATCGAAGCCACCTCAGTCGCAGGTAAAGGTAAACTGACCTATACCGGTTCGCTGGGCGATGTGATGAAAGAATCGATTCAAGCTGCAATGACAGTGGTACGTGCTCGTGCTGAAAATCTTGGTATTAACAATGATTTTTATGAGAAACGAGATATCCATGTGCATGTGCCAGAAGGTGCTACGCCAAAAGACGGTCCTTCAGCCGGCGCAGCAATGTGTACTGCGTTAGTGTCTAGCTTAACGGGTAACCCTGTGCGCAGTGATGTGGCAATGACCGGTGAAATTACTTTACGTGGTGAAGTATTACCCATTGGTGGTTTGAAAGAGAAGCTATTAGCAGCCCATCGCGGTGGAATTAAACATGTATTAATTCCTCAAGAAAATGAACGCGATCTGGAAGAGATTCCTGCAAATGTGATTGCTGATTTAATCATTCATCCAGTGCGTTGGATAGATGAAGTGTTGAAATTGGCGCTTGAGCGACCAGTTGAAGGCTTTGAAGTGGTTAAAAAATAGCTTGTTAGTTAAAAAATTGCTGTAGAGCATGAAAAAAATGAAAAAAGGGGCTTAACAAAACGCTGACCTGTGGTAGCCTAGGTTTGTGGATAGTCAGACGCACCAAGCCCTTGGGGCATCTGGCGTTGAGCAGTATCCAATTTCATTTTTTGGTTTTCGTACTAAGTTTGGTGTGTTATCAAGCTTATAAAATAAAGCCTCCGCAGACCGCTCTAAACATAGATTTGGTTGCGGCGCGACAATAACATTCAAGGGGATGACATGAACAAATCTGAACTAATCGAGAAAATCGCATCTGGTGCTGATATTTCTAAAGCTGCTGCAGGCCGCGCACTAGATTCTTTTATCGCTGCTGTGACAGAAGGTCTTAAAGATGGCGATAAGATTTCTCTAGTTGGTTTTGGTACATTTGAAGTACGTCAACGTGCTGAACGTACTGGCCGTAACCCACAAACGGGTAAAGAAATTAAAATTGCTGCTGCGAACATTCCAGCGTTCAAAGCTGGCAAAGCGCTAAAAGACGCTGTTAACTCGTAGTTAATAACGTGGCCTTTGTAAGGCATTCGTAATACAAGCACTGCTTAGGCGGTGCTTTTTACGAAAAGCAATATTGTTATGCAAGGCATAATACATATTGGGAGTATTGGGTCATACCCGTGGTAGCGTCTGATAACTCCATATAATTTACAATAAGGCGCATCCACAAGGTGATGCGCCTTTTTATTTTATTAATCGCAACAAGCGAGAATTCAGATGTTAGAAAAAATTCGTGAAGGATCACAGGGGATTGTTGCTAAAACAATTCTAGTACTTGTGATACTTTCTTTTGCTTTTGCCGGTGTGAGCAGTTATTTAGGCTCTAACACGGGTGTACCTGCTGCAGTTGTTAATGGTGACGAAATTGGCGCCAACGAACTTGAACAGGCTTTTCAAAATGAACGCTCGCGTATTGAGCAACAGCTAGGCGAAATGTTTACTGCATTAGCGGCTGACGACTCTTACATGAACGGAATTAAGCAAGGTGTATTGGACCGTTTAATTGCCGATAAACTCATCGATCAGGCAGCCAACAAATTGGGCCTACGTGTATCAGATGAGCAAATCAAGAAAGCGATTATCGAAGAGCCTGCATTTCAAACTGACGGTCAATTTGATAATGAACGCTACCTTGCGGTACTGCGTCAACTAGGTTATCAAACCACAAGCTTTAGAAACATGATGCGTGTAGATATGACTCGTCGTCAGTTATTAAACGCGCTTGTTGGTAGTGAGTTTGTTCTTGATGGCGAAGCTAAACAGCTTGCAGAAGTTCAAGGCCAAACCCGTGATATTCGCTACTTAGTCGTCGACTCAACACCGTTTTTATCAACAGTGTCAGTCGCAGACGAAGAAGCTCAAAGCTATTATGATGCTAATATTTCGCAATACATGAGTCCTGAAAAAGTCAGCCTTGAGTATGTTGAACTGAATGTTGCTGACATGGCTAAAAGCAGCGAAACCTCTGATGAAGAAGTGAAAACTTATTACGAAGAGAATAAAGCACAATATCAAACGGCTGAAAAACGCCTTGCTGCGCATATTTTTGTCGCCGCAACTGATGATGACAGTGCAGATAAAGCTAAAGCTGACGCCATTGAAGCCAAGTTAACAGCGGGTGAAGATTTTGCTGATGTAGCAAAAGCTGATTCTGATGATCAACTTAGTGCCCAACAGGGTGGTAAGTTAGATTGGTTTGAACAAGGTGTAATGGATCCTGCATTTGATGAAGCACTTTTTGGACTGCAAAAAGATCAAGTCTCGTCAATTGTGAAAAGTGAATTTGGTTACCACATTATTAAGCTGCTTGATTTACAAGCTAGCCAAGCAACCGCTTTTGAAAATGTTAAAGCGAAAATTGTTGCTCAGCTACAAGAAAAGAAAGCCTTAGATGTGTTTTATAGCTTACAAACTAAGTTAGCTGATACTAGTTACGAAATCCCTGATACTTTAGCTGAAACTGCGCAAGCAGTTAATGCAAAAGTACAATCAACGCAGTTATTCTCGCGTGATGACGTACCAGCTAAATTTAACAATCCTGAGTTTATCAAAGCTGCATTTTCTGACCAAGTGTTAGCAAGTGGTTTGAACAGCGATGTGATTGAACTTGCGCCAAACCATGTAGTGGTTATCCGCATGAAAAAGCATCAAACAGCTGGCGTCATGAGCTTTGATGAAGTCAAAGCAGGTATTGTTGAGCGTTTGAAGCAAGATAAAGCAAATGACGGTGCTCGCGACAAAGCTGCTGAATATATGGCTCAGTTAAAAGCGGGAAATGACACGCTAACAGGTGCTTCATTGACGACGTTAGCTAAATTAGGTCGCTTTAATCAGGATATTGACCAAGCTATCACCAACAAAGCCTTCAAGATTGCTGCTCCTGCTGAAAATAGTGTCACAATTGATACTGCAGCATTAGCGACGGGTTATGCGGTTATTGTGGTGGATAAAGTTAATAAAGCTGAAGGCATTAATGACAACCTGATCAATACGCTTAAACAGCGTATAGCACCTCAATACAGCGAAGCTGATTATCGTGCCGTGGTTGCCTCACTTAAAGCTGATGCTGAAATTGAGTATCCAGTGGCCGACTAATTAAGTCGTCGCAGTAGATGAAATACAAAAAAGACCTAGGCTCACGTCTAGGTCTTTTTGTTTATAAAGGAATATAAGTTATGGGTCATAAGGCAACTAGTGAATTGTTTGTGTTATCACACTACGGCGATGACTTATTCGATTCGATCAAAGTCGTGGCATTACAGTTCAAACATATTACTTTTGAGCGCTGCCATTTTAACCAATGTGATTTTAGTCAAAGTGATTTCTATCATTGCCATTTTATTGAGTGTGTTTTTAGCCAATGTAATTTAAGTGTAATGTCAGTGGTTGCTACAGAGTTTGATGACGTTACTTTTAGCGACTGTAAAGCCATAGGTATTGATTGGACTAAAGCTCAGTGGCCACAGTTTATGACTCAAACCACGATTAAGTTTGAAAGAAGTTTGCTCGATGGCAGTAATTTTTATGCTCTGCATTTACCCGAGCTTTCACTTGTTGGTTGCCGCGCCCATGATGTCGACTTTAGAGAAACTAATTTAAGTAAAGCAGATTTGCGTTTGACCGACTTTAATTTAAGCCAATTTAGTCATACAAATTTAACTAAGGCGAATTTT
>NZ_PJAP01000820.1:0-1654 GCF_002836795.1 Shewanella sp. 11B5
CCCCATGGCGACCTTTTCGCTGTTTGAAAATGTTGCGGGGCGGCTGGGAGTTCCAAGAGGGAACAGCCGTTGGTTTCCTCTTGGTCTGGTGTGGGTGAAGCGCCACGACGTTAGTGGCCGCAGGCCATAAAGTACAAAAGTACAAAGTACAAAAGTACAAAGCAAAAATAAAACCTGGATTCCGGCTCAAAAGCATTGCCGGAATGACGCCATATTTGGCCTGTGCAGGGTGGAACCTTGCGATCTTAAGCGTTAGTGGCCGTAGGCCATAAAAAGAACAAAGGTTGACCCCTTTGCCAACCCACAGCAAATCCAGCAACCTATAGCAAATCCTTCATCCTATGATAAAACATTCCAGCTGCAAGCAATGGCGATCGCAACATTGGTCCGCCTGGGAAGGTCATGTGTTTAATGTCATTAAACACATCAATACGTTGTGATTGCTGGCTAATGGCTTCAGCAATTAATCTAGCTGCCATATGCGTAGCATTTACCCCGTGTCCGGCATAGGCTTGAGCAAAGTAGATGTTGGCTGCATCAGGTAAACGGCCTATTTGCGGCATGCGGTTGGCGCCGATACCCATCATGCCGCCCCATTCATAATCAATTTTGATACCTTTTAATTGTGGGAACACTTTTTCAAGATTAGGTCTTAACTCGGCTTCAATGTCTTTTGGGTCTTTACCAGAATAAGTACATAAACCACCAAACAATAAACGGCGGTCTGCTGATAAATGGAAGTAGTCTAACGCCACGCGCATATCGGCAAATGCCATGTTTTGCGGAATAATACTGGCACATTGTTGCTCGGTTAATGGCTCAGTGGCTAATAAATAGGTGCCTGTTGGCAACACTTTCCCACCAAGGAAAGGGCTTAATTTATTGCCGATATAACCATTACCGGCCATGACTAGATAGTCACAAGTTACTTCGCCTTCAGCGGTAATGACTTTGGGTTTAGTGCCTTTAATGATTTTTTCTGCGGCGCTGTATTCAAATAATTGTGCGCCAAGTTCGCGGGCGACACGCGCTTCGCCTAGGGCTAAGTTAAGCGGGTGTAAATGTCCGCTGCCCATATCGACCAAGGCGCCTTGATAAAAGTCTGAACCGATAACTTCACCAATTTGTGAACGATCAAGCAGCTTGATTGATTTTTGATAACCTTGATCTTGCAGATCTTGAAATTCTGCCGCTAAATCATCCATGTGCCGTGGCTTTACGGCTAAATCACAATAACCCATGTGTAAGTCGCAATCGATTTTGTGCTCGGCAATGCGCTCGGTGACAATATCAACCGCTTCAAAACCCATTTGTTGAATCGATTTTA
Organism: Shewanella sp. 11B5; assembly: GCF_002836795.1. NCBI lineage: Bacteria > Pseudomonadati > Pseudomonadota > Gammaproteobacteria > Alteromonadales > Shewanellaceae > Shewanella > Shewanella sp. 11B5. The sequence goes on from NZ_PJAP01000820.1 coordinate 1,328, forward strand.
CACCTTCATCACCAATTTCATTTCGAAATTGGCTCGCGTCATGGCCGATCCCACGGATAAGTTCACCACCATTTCGGCCAGATGCGCCCCAGCCAATACGTTTAGCTTCGAGCAATGCAACACTGTAACCGCGTTGTCTGAGTTCAATAGCGGTATTAATCCCGCTAAATCCACCGCCGACAATACACACATCGACAGTAATGTTTTCGGTTAGCTTGGGATGCTGATAAAGCTCTTTGGCGGTCGCAACATAAAAGGAGTCTGGGTAGTGTTGGCTATGAATTGGGGATTTATGCGACATAAAAGCTCCAAGCTATTGATTATAAT
>NZ_PJAP01000821.1:0-1648 GCF_002836795.1 Shewanella sp. 11B5
GGGGTTGTCACCACTACAAGCTATTTCAACCGCAGCCAGTTTAGCCAAAGGGCCATTAAAAGCAGAGCTGACAGAAATAGTCACGCGGTTGTCATCGGGTTATGACGCCAGCCAATCGGTTAATCGATTAGTCAATCGCTACAACACCGAAGGCACCCGATTATTTGCTCAAGCATTGGTAGCAAGGCATCAAACCGGCAGCGACTTTAATGCCATGTTACAAGCCGTGACTAAGCTTATGCGCCAACGTATTCAGCAGTATCAATTTATTAATAGCCAAATGTCGGGCACACGTTATGCGGCGTTCTTTTGTGGGCTTATGCCTTATGCACTTATTCCATTGTTTGTGTCGCAGGAGCAGCATTGGTTTGCACCATTATTAGATCACCCTAATGGCGCTAACTTCTTAAGCACTGCGTTGTTATTACAAATTATTGGCTTCTTTTGGTTACGTAAAGTATTAAAGGCCAACTTATGAATACATCACTTTTTACCGATCTTATTTTAGGCGTGTTATTGGTTTTAACTTGTTGGTTATTTTACTTATTCCATAACACTCGTGTCGACGACAAAGACATTACTTCTTTTGGTGACTTACTACCTTTAGACAACATTTATCCAGCAAACCTGATTAGACAAGCGGGTTTATCGGTATTTCGTAACCGGTTGCTGTATTGGTCTATTAAAATCAGCTTAGCGATTACAGCCGTTATCATGGTGCTTGAATTTATGCCGACAATGCCGGTATGGCTTAACATTCTGGTAAGCGTTATTGCCTTTTTCATGCTAGATGGCTGGTTACTGTTAAAACGCCAAATGAGAAAACAGCGCATCGATGCATCATTAGAATTTTTTATCAGTTTATTAGTGGTCTATTTACAATCCGGAACACCTCTAAGCCAGGCATTTAGACTGTCGGCAAAATATGGCTTAACCAAAGAACACCCATTAGCAGATGAGTTATTACTGCTGTCTTTAGAATTAGAGTCTGGTCGTGATAGGCAACGCGCTTTTGCGGATTTAGCCAAACGAACCGGGGTGCAAAATCTGAATAAATTGGCGGCTATTATTAACATTGGTTTGCAAATTGGCTCACCATTAATCAATTGTCTGCAATCACAACTCAGTGCTATACAACAGCAACGCCAGCAATTGGTAAACAGTAAAATTAATCGAAAGTCGCTAGAAGTATTATTGCCGATGTTATTGGTGTGTTTTCCGATGTTTCTGGTTCTGGTTTTTTTCCCCGCCGCAATTCAGTTTATGGATTTGCTGAGCGTTTTAGCCGATTCATTATAAGAGGCCGCCACCATGATAAATAACATATCAACCAGGTTAAGTAAGCAGGCTGGTTTTGTACTGACCATTGAACTTATATTAATCACAACCATTTTAATTATTGGCAGTTTTGTGGGTATATCGGCGGTAAGAAACGCGCTGGTTAAATCTCAAGTGGCACAGCAAAATAGAGACATCACCGTTACTGATAGTAATGGGATTAAGTTAGGTAAAATGCTGAGCCTAAATGAACACGAAACCCCAATAGTACCGTTTATTGATGGCGGCGTTGCGCCATTAGCGCCCGATCCTGCACACAAAAACTACCGGGCAATTTTAGGGGTAAGGGATGACCGTTTTACCTCACGTG
>NZ_PJAP01000822.1:0-1647 GCF_002836795.1 Shewanella sp. 11B5
ATTGAGAACCACATGGTGACATTACGACAAATGCTCACAGTGCAGATTATTTATAGCCCATCGTTTCAAGCGCTAGTGGTTTATCTTGTTGTGGTCCGGGTAAGCTTAGCTTTTATTGAACAAATGTCGTTGTTGGTTGGTCCTAAAGTCTTGCTCAATATTGGCCTTGGCAAATATCACAAACCACGTTATGAGCAACAATTGTTCTTATTTATAGATATGGTCTCATCTACAGCTCATGCCGAAACCTTAGGCGATTATCGCTTTAGCCGCCTAATTCAAGACAGCTTTAGCATGTTAGCCGACACAGTGACCGATAATGAAGCAGAAATTTATCGTTACATGGGTGATGCCGTACTTATCCACTGGCCATTAGAGCAAGGTATTAAACAAGACCGTTGTATGAATATCTATTTCGAATTTTGCCAGCAATTGCAGTGGCAAAGGCAATATTTTGAACAACAATATGGTTTTGTACCAAAATTTAAAGCTGCGGCGCATTGTGGCCAAGTTGTAGCCGCGGTAGTCGGCGTACATAAGCAAGAGATTAGTTTCTTCAGTGATGTATTAAATACCTTGGCACGGCTACAAGACCAATGTAATCCGCTCGGTCAACGAATGTTGCTATCTGGAGATGTTGTGCATCGACTTGAGCAACAAAATAGTCAGTATGACCTGACTGACTTAGGCCCCATAATGCTTAAAGGTAAGAAACACCCAACTGAAGTGTATGGTGTTGCCCCAAGAAAATTGAATAACAGTTAAAACTGAGTTTAATTGAGGTTAGTTAAGCTCAATTTCAAACATAAACATGCCTGAAACTGCCAGTGTTACTCTACAGATAACAATAAGGCTATTGATACTTCAATAGCCTTATTAACGACAAAAATCGCACGTTTGATATTGTTGACCTGAAATAAACCATTCTATCGATCCATCCCACCTCTTATATCCCGAGCTGAGGCTAACTTGGTAACGATTGTGCTAGCAGCTTTTGTTGAATCGCTAAGCCTAAGGTTCTAAACGTTGAAATACGGCTGGTAGTTTGACGCCAAACTAAACCAATATCACGATAAGGAGCTTCACCAGGAGGATCCATTGCGACAAGATCGGTATCAGTTAAAATACCAGTATCGATCGCCATTTGGGGTAAAAATGTGGTGCCTAACTTGCTGTTAACCATCTGCACCAAGGTATGCAAACTGGTTGCCGCAAAAGGATTAATTTTGGCGCTATCACCCAGTTGACATGCGGTTATCGCGTGGCCGGTAATGCAATGTTCAGCTTGCAGTAAAAAGATACTTTCGTCTGGCATTTTTTGGTAGTCAATGGGCTGCAAGAATTGTTGCGATACCTCTTTATGCATCACCATTTTAAACGGATCAATGCCAACTTTCATGCTATGAAAACCACTTGTGTCGACAGGTAACGCTAATATCAATAAATCCAACTCACCTTTTGCTAAAGCATCCAATAGACGCTCAGTCGTGTCTTCTTTTAATAACAAACTGAGCTTGGGGTAGTCTTGCTGGCATAACTTAACCACTCTACTGAGTAAGAAAGGCGCAATAGTGGGAATGCAACCTAAACGAATTTCTCCGGTCATCGGTTCGCCTTGATTTTTAACCAATTCAACTAAGTCATCGA
>NZ_PJAP01000823.1:0-1639 GCF_002836795.1 Shewanella sp. 11B5
CAATTGAAAAAAGTAAGGACTTATCAATGCGTTGCGATGAGTCAGGTAATGATGAATTATCGAAAATCGCCTATCATTTCAACCAAATGGTAATAACGTTCCAAGAATTGATCCAGCAAGTGGACGAGTCGGTTACAGCAATGAATGAGTCGTGCCAAGAGCTGTCTCGAAATGCAATGACAGCTTCGGAAGGTGTGTTACGTCAGCTTAATGAAACCGACATGGTGGCCACAGCCGTTACCGAAATGGGGGCTACCATTGACGAAATTGCCAAAAATACAGAACTGGCGGCCGGTAAAGCCAGTCAAACTCATGAGAACGCTCAATCTGGTCAACAGGGTGTAGAACTTACCGTTCAAAAAATCACCCTGCTAGCTAAGCAATTAGCCGATTCAGCCTCAGTGGTTACCGAACTTGAGCGAGACAGTGTCACGATTGGTAGCGTGCTTGATGTGATTAGGGGCATTGCAGATCAAACAAACTTATTAGCATTAAACGCGGCGATTGAAGCAGCAAGAGCGGGGGAGCAAGGTCGTGGTTTTGCGGTTGTTGCCGATGAGGTTCGTACGCTAGCCTTAAGAACACAAACGTCGACTCAAGAAATTTCCAGCATCATTTCAACCTTACAATCCCGAACTCATTCTATTGTTGAGCTTATGCAAGAAAGTCAGCAACAAGGGCGAGAAAGTGCTGAACAAGCTGCCATCGCGGGTGAAGTATTACGCACAATTACCAATGACGTGACCAATATTATGGACATGAGTACTCAAATTGCTGCGGCAATTGAAGAGCAAAGTATGGTAGCTGCAGAGGTGGGTAAAAACGTGGTAGTTATCCGTGATATTGCCGATGAATCATCACAAGCGGCTGAAGAAAATGCCGCGGCTTCTGAAGATGTAAGAATACGAGCCAAAGCACTGCATGAAGCGGTTAGCCAGTTTAGAGTGTAAGGTTTTGTCACAGTGACAAAACAGATAATAAAATGGCCTAGCATTGCTGCTAGGCCATTTTTTTTAGCTAATTAAGCTAACTCTGTATGTTAACTTTTTACGCTAAATGTGTTTGCTCAACAATCAGATAGGCTAAGCGAATATTTTAGCTTTTAGAGTGTGATGGTGTTAACGCCATCAGGGGTGCCTACGAGTAGTACATCGGCACCGCGGTTCGCAAATAAACCATTTGTCACAACACCGACGATGGCGTTGATTTTAGTTTCCATCACTTTAGGGTCTAGAATTTTCATATTGTAGACATCTAAAATAACGTTGCCGTTATCGGTTATTACGCCTTGACGGTAAACTGGATCTCCACCTAATTTTACCAACTCACGTGCCACATAAGATCGTGCCATCGGGATGACTTCAACAGGCAATGGAAACTCACCTAAAATTGGCACTTGTTTGGTATTATCTACAATACAAATAAACCGTTTTGCTACCGCCGCGACAATTTTTTCGCGAGTTAATGCAGCTCCGCCGCCTTTAATCATGTCCATGCGGTCGTTAATCTCGTCCGCGCCATCAACATAGACATCTATCAAATCAACACTGTTTAAATCAAATACTTCAATGCCAAGTTCAATGAGTTTTTTAGTTGATGCTTCAGAGCTTGATACCGCACCTTCAATATCATCTTTCAT
>NZ_PJAP01000824.1:0-1636 GCF_002836795.1 Shewanella sp. 11B5
TCCAGTTGCCGCAGACAAACTACCTAACAAGGCTACAACCGCTAATATCGGTTGGTCTAGTGCCAAAGGCAAATTAATAACATAAGTATCAGCAGATACCGAATCACCCAGAATAATTTTACCGGCTAATGCCAATGGCGCGACAAACATGCCAAATAAGGCTAAATAAATCGGAAATATCCAGCGAGATTTCTTTAAAATATGCTCACCGCCACATTCAACCACCATCACATGGAACTGCCTTGGCATACACAAAAACGCTGCCATACCAACAAATAGTTCAGGGAGAAACGACTCTAAACGAATGTGACTATTTTCGATTAATGCTTTATCTGATGCCTGCTGCCAAATATCGCCAAAGCCATCAAAAACACCAAAACTAATCACCACACCGACTGAGATAAATGCCGCAAGTTTAACCAATGACTCAAACGCAATTGCGACCATCATTCCAGGATTATGTTCAGTCGCATCTAATTTACGCGTACCAAATAAAATGGCAAAAATGGCCAGTAACATGGTGATCAATAATGGCACCGCCACTGGGCTCAAGGGGGTATCATCAGGTTGAAATAAGTTAAGGCTAAACACCATTGCTTTAAGCTGTAGTGCGATATAAGGCATGATGCCAAACAATGCAATAAGCGTGACTAAAGCGGCTAATAACTGTGACTTGCCATAACGAGCAGCAATAAAGTCGGCAACTGAAGTAATGTTTTGTGCTTTAGACACCACAACCATTTTTCGTAACATGCCAAACCCAAGAGTAAACACTAATATTGGGCCGACAAAAATAGGTAGAAATGACCATAAATCATTGGCAGACTGACCTACTGTGCCTAAAAAACTCCATGATGAGCAATACACCGCTAAGCTGAGCCCATAAATCCATACTTGAGCTTTTTGGTTTATTTTACTAAACCACCGCTCGGCACCCCATGCCAAAATAAACAGCAATGACACATAACATACCGCAATCACGGCAACGATTAAGGTTAAGTTCATGAAACGTCCGCTATCACTTTATTATTATTAAAAATCTGTTTTATTTTCATCTAAAACATCATGTATTGAGCAGAAAACAACCTGCATAAGAGAATCGATATAAATAATCGACCAAATCTGCAGCAACCATTACCATATTAACACGTGCAACAGACTAAATATTAAGGATATTTTAAAACTAGACCAAGGTCTAATAGTGCAAACAACCCGTTGCAGATGATACTTTAACCACGCCATTTTTAGAAAGGGAAGCCCCATGACCCCGCAGTCTCTTTACAAAGTTCCTAGTGACATTGCAGAAAACGCACTGGTTAATAACGATCAATATAAGAAAATGTACCAGGAGTCCATTATTAATCCAGAAGGTTTCTGGAGAGAACACGGCAAACGTATTGATTGGATTAAACCTTATACCAAAATTAAGAAAACGTCTTTTGATGATCATAATCTTTCGATTAATTGGTTTTATGATGGCACGCTCAATGCCTCGGCCAATTGTTTAGATCGTCACCTTGAAGAACACGGCGATAAGCTTGCCATTATTTGGGAAGGCGATGACGCCAACGAACAACGCAAATTAACTTACGCAGAGCTACACACACAAGTGTGTAAGTTTGCCAATGCGCTACGT
>NZ_PJAP01000825.1:0-1616 GCF_002836795.1 Shewanella sp. 11B5
GACAGTAAATAAGAAGCGAGGCATCGATTGCGGTGAAGTGCTGCGCTTGATCTGTTAATGATTTTGCTGTGAGGCGCTCAACACTTAATACATGGGTGTAGCATGTGGTCGTTTGATTGATTTTTTTGAGTAATAAATCGAAATCACCATCACCAGACAGTAAAATAACCTCATCCACCGTGGGGGCTATCTCAAGCATGTCGATGGTAATCCCAACATCCCAATCTCCCTTGGCGGAACCATCACTGCGCTGGATATAAGGTTTGGTTTTAACCGTAAAACCAATATGTTTTAGTGCATCTTGAAATTTAACCTGACCGTCATCGGCTGGTGCTATAGCGTAAGCTATTGCGTGGCTAATAGTGCCCTGTGCCGACAAATGTTTGTATAAAGCTCGGTAATTGAATGAACGCCCAAAACCTTGCTTACAGGTGTAATAAATATTTTGCACATCTACAAATACGGCAAGCGTTGTCATTATTACACCTGTGAAGATTAAGGCTGTTGCGCTTTTTGAGCAGCAATGGCGTCATTAAGTTGTGCTTCAACAAACCCTGGAGAGTGGGTTGACGAAGAAATAAGTCGGTACATTGCGGGGATAACCAATAGGGTGACAACCGTCGCAAATGCCATGCCGAAGAATATCACAGTTCCAACTGCAATGCGGCTTTCACTCCCCGCGCCGGTAGATACGATTAATGGTATAGCACCAATAAGGGTGGTAAAGGCTGTCATTAAAATGGGTCTTAAGCGACGAGCTGATGCGTCAATAATAGCGTTGTCGAGCGATAAGCCTCGGTCACGTAGTTGGTTAGCAAACTCAACGATTAAAATACCATTTTTAGTTACCATACCAATTAACATGATCATGCCAATTTGGCTATAGATATTCATCCCTTGATGCATTAGAACTAAACCAATAAAACCACCAAAAATACCCATTGGAACAGTAAACATCACCACTGCAGGATTGATAAAACTTTCAAATTGAGCCGCCAATACCAGATAAGCAATCAGCAGTGCTAAAGCAAATACAATGAGCACCCCAGCTTGGTTTTCTTTGAAGTCTTTTGACTCACCCGTGTAGGCAATTGAAATATCGTTTGGCAGTAAAGTTATTGCGCGTTGTTCTAAAAAGTCGAGGGCTTCGCCAAGGGTATAACCTTCGCCTAAATTTGCCTTGATGGTGATCGATTTTTGCTTGTTGGTATGACTTAATCGTTGCGGCGAGGCAACTTCTTCAACTTTAGTGACGGTATCAAGGGTGATTAATTCGCCTTTGCTGCTTCTAAAGTAAATCTTACTGAGGTCTGTGACGCTGTTAAAGCTGTTTTCATCACCGCGAAGGTATACATCATATTCTTCGCCACGTTCAACAAAGGTTGTTTCACTGCGGCCGCCCAACATGATTTCCAAGGTTGTCGCTATTTCTGAAACGCTAATGCCTAACTCTGCAGCTCGTTGCTTGTCTACCGTCACAACAAGTTCTGGTGTGGTCTCTGCGTAATCTAAATCTGCCCCGTCCAGCATAGGGCTTGCATCGGCTTCTTGTTGCAGTACTTGGGCCCATTTAAATAACTCTGCATAGTCAGAGCCGCCAAGTACAAATTGAACCG
>NZ_PJAP01000826.1:0-1612 GCF_002836795.1 Shewanella sp. 11B5
CAGAGTTGAATTTGTCCCTTTTAACGTCAATATACCGACACGTTTATGCCCCAAAGTGTGTTTAGAACCAAAGCTCTATTGAAAAGCGCTTACACTAGATTCCAAAAAACTAATTTATATTATTTATTTAGAAAACTTCGGTTTGTTTTTGGGTTTTGACAATGACTTATCGCTTTACATCAATGATATAGGGAATGTAGGATGCTATTAATCAATAACTTAAGCTACTGAAATTATTTGGCTAACCGTTTAATAAGTTTTATGTTTAATGTCAATCCACGGAAGGGGTCTAAACAATGGTTATGTTTTTTCTAGTAGTTACAGTTTTATTTATTATTCTTAGTACATTGTTGAAATTTAGACATGTTGCGTATGCATATGTGATTGGTAACATTATATTATTTATCTTTTTTGCAATTTCTGGCCAAGCTGGTGGATGGTTTGTTTTAATTTATCAAATTCCAGCCCTTGTACCTGCTTTTCTTGGTATATGTATCGGAACCCCCATCGGTTATAAAATTAGACCTATTATTGAGAGTAAACTATCAATTTGCGGTAATAAGTTAAGTGCGAGAATAACAAAAAAGCAAGCCTCTGACTCAGCTTTAAATTTAAATGGCACACCTAGAACTTGTAGCAATGCTGAGAGTGAGGATCTACACGTAAAAGATGATATTCTAAATAAATAGTCGGTATATTAAATACAACAAGAGACTATAGCGTTAATCCAACCTCACCAGACTTATCATAATGCGAAAAGTAAGTTTAGCTTTCAGTTACTAACGCACTTATGTCCACTAGCACGTCAGCAAAACTGCAAGAATTGATAATGTTTTTCAAGGAAGAAACTACAATATGATCATGCTGGTTTAAACTGGTTACGTGGAATGTCACCTGAGGTGATCAACCGTTATTGGGTGTGACGTTCCACTTTGTATCGAGAACAACAACCTTATCTAATAGTTGTTCGATGTACTCCGATGGGCGGGCTATCTCTCGTAATTTTGGCAATACATTGTTTGCGTATATTTCATGAGCTTCTGGTGATTCCCAATGCGATACCACTAAGTAACAGTCATGGTGTTTAACATGGCGCCAAACGTGACCGCCTAAACATCCGAGTTGCGTTGACAGTTGAGGGTTCCAGATAAGTTGTTGATCTCGATTAAACCTATCAATGTCCAGTACTCTTGAGCAGTAAGCTATTCTTAATACTCCAGCACCTGAAAAATCAATCCGTAAGCCAGATATGGTTGAAACTAGTTCGAAGTAATTAACTGAACAATGACGATAAGTGGATTGTTGTTTATTACTTAAATAAATCTCATCGTGGGTAGTTCTCATGAATTCACTCACGTGAAACTGAGATTCCCAAAAACCTAAAATAATGGCTGTGCTTGACGATGCCTCCCATCCACCTGCTTGCCCAACAAAACCGTTACACGTCGACAGTTGACTCCAGGCACTCTGACTTTGTGAAAAAGCCTCTTGTTTACCGTCATCAACCTCGCACATAATCAATTTTGCTATAGTCAAAATGGCTCCTAATATTGATGGTTCATGAGTCAATATGGCTCTTCAAAGCTGAATCTATAAGGGAACAATATCTTTG
>NZ_PJAP01000827.1:0-1611 GCF_002836795.1 Shewanella sp. 11B5
CCTATTATTCGGTTGGTGGTGGGTTTATTCTTGATGAAGATGAAATAACTCAACGTAATGCTTCTCCAGCAACGCCAATTGAACAAGCACCTTATGACTTCAACAGTGCACTGCAATTACTGCAATTGTGCTGCGACAACGGCTTAAGCATTTCATCATTAATGATGGCCAATGAGCTTAGCATTGCCAGTGAAGATGAGATCAAACAAGGTTTGTGGAAAATTTGGCAAACCATGAAAAACTGCGTTGAACGCGGTTATCAAAAGGAAGGCATATTGCCAGGCGGTTTAAAATTACGCCGACGTGCCCCAGCGCTCTACCGCCGCTTAAAAGCGGAAGGGAGAAATAACACAGACCCATTGACCGCTATGGACTGGGTTGATTTATTTGCTTTATCGGTTAATGAACAAAATGCAGCAGGCGATCGCGTTGTAACTGCCCCAACAAACGGCGCCGCAGGGATTATCCCGGCAGTATTGTGTTACTACGATATGTTTGTGCAAGAAGTCGATATCGATGTGTGCAGCCGCTATCTGTTAACCGCTGCTGCCATTGGTATTTTGTACAAGAAAAATGCCTCGATTTCTGGCGCTGAAGTGGGTTGCCAAGGCGAAGTGGGCGTAGCCTGTTCAATGGCAGCCGGTGCGTTAACTGAAATTATGGGCGGAACCGTAGAACAGGTTGAGAATGCCGCTGAAATTGGCATGGAACATAACTTAGGTTTAACCTGCGATCCAGTTGGCGGCCTAGTACAAGTGCCCTGTATTGAACGTAATGCTATGGGTGCAGTAAAAGCGATTAATGCTTCACGCATGGCACTTCGCGGTGATGGTAATCACAAAGTGTCATTGGATAAAGTCATTAAAACGATGATGGAAACCGGTAGAGACATGCGCAGTAAATACAAAGAAACCGCAAAAGGTGGTCTTGCGGTGAACATCGTCGAATGTTAATTAACGTATTCATTTAATCTGCTCAATTCTAAATGCCTGTTAGTGAACCTAACAGGCATTTTTGTATGCCTTCAACGGGTTGTTAATCTGTTAATGATTCATCGTAAAATCAATTAATTGAATGACCTGTTTACCCTTGCTCCAACCATATAAAGGGACGGTATAAAATGCATACGAGCACGCGCGAACCAAAGAGAGACCTTTGCTCTTAGTGGGCCTGTGCAGGCTCAACATATGCTTTGGTTCCCCAAAGTGGAACTGTCGAAAGGCTGTGTTTGAAGCTTCCCGATGTTTCTTTGGTAGAGTAAGAAACATACATTAGTGTTTGATTTTCAGCATCAAATATTCTTCTAATTTTCATGGTCTTGAAAAATATACTTTTTGATTTTTTAAACACAACCTCACCTGATTTACTCTTATCTATTTTAGCAATCATATCAGTAGTGATCTCACCCGTTTGTCTGCAAGAGATAGAACTATCACTTGGGTCAGAAAAACTGAGATTTTCTTCTATTGAGGCGATGTGACAAGTGACACCAGATACAATTTCATCTTTTAAAATATTCAGCTTTATGTCTTGTGTAGTAAACATTCCGAGTGAAACATCACCGACTTCGTTGTCAGAACAAGCTGTAACAAGTGTCGTTAAACATAGCGC
>NZ_PJAP01000828.1:0-1610 GCF_002836795.1 Shewanella sp. 11B5
TAGTGATGATTAAGACAAATTCACAAAAAAAGTCGACCGTCATCACAAATGAGATAAATTTAATCTTAAATTTAACAAGTTAATATACACTACGCACACTTCTAAATACGATCTCTATCAAAGTTTTCACGGTTTCAATAGCGTAGAATGCTTAATTAGACATTACTTACTTTCATTTTTAATCAATCGAGGAACATCGTATGGCTCTGATTGGTAAGCCAAAACCTGACCCAACATTAGAATGGTTTCTTTCACATTGTCACATTCATAAGTACCCTGCAAAGAGTACTTTAATTCACGCAGGTGAAGATTCTGACACTTTATATTACATCGTCAAAGGTTCCGTTGCTGTATTGATCAAAGATGAAGAAGGTAAAGAAATGATCCTTTCTTATCTAAATCAAGGCGACTTTATCGGTGAATTAGGATTGTTTGAAGAACAATCTGAACGTACTGCATGGGTTCGTGCTAAACAAGCATGTGAAATTGCAGAAATTTCTTACAAGAAATTTAAGCAATTGATTCAGGTAAACCCTGAAATCTTGATGAAACTTTCGGCGCAAATGGCCTATCGTTTACAAAGTACTAGCCAAAAAGTAGGCGACTTAGCGTTCCTTGACGTTGCTGGTCGCATTGCACAAACGTTATTACACCTTGCAAAACAACCTGATGCTATGACACATCCTGACGGCATGCAAATTAAGATTACACGTCAAGAGATTGGTCAAATTGTTGGTTGTTCACGTGAGACCGTTGGTCGTATTTTAAAAATGCTTGAAGAACAAAATTTGATCCAAGCACACGGTAAAACGATCGTAGTTTACGGTACGCGCTAAACAACAAAGGGCTAACGACGAATCAAGCTAAATGTTTATGCCTTAATCATATAGGCTTCAGCTTGATTTAAGCCAAGATACTTAAAGTGGTGTTCATACTCTGAACGCCACTTTTTCATTTTGGAGCGCCCATGAATAGCTTGTTCTTAACAGCAATAAGCAGCTTAATGGCCATCACCATTAATCAACAAGATATTCCCGCAAAAGAACTCCCTCTGGACCATGACAACGTCCAAAAATTAGTATCTTCTGGTAATATACGTTCATTAGATGATTACTTAACTTGGTTGTCGCAGTATTGTGATGGTCACTTAATCGACGCCCAGCTTTATCAACACCAAGATAAATGGCGCTATGATCTACAATTTAAGCTAAAACAAGGGCATGTTGTTAATCTGCAATTAGATGCAGCTAACGGTATGCAAGATTCATTGACTCAATTACCGAGCGAATGTACTAAACATGAAACTGTTACTCGTTGAAGATAACCCTTTACTCGTTGCCGAGCTTGAAAAACAACTCAAGCAAGCTGGTTATATTACGGATGTCACAGACAAAGCTATTGAAGCCGATTATTTGATGAAAGAAACTGATTATGACTGTGTCATTTTAGATATCGGATTACCTGACGGAAATGGCTTGTCATTAGTGACTAAATGGCGTGAACGTGGCATAAATACCCCGGTAATCATGTTAACTGCCCGAAGTCAGTGGCATGAAAAAGTTGAAGGCTTTAATGCTGGCGCAGATGACTACTTAGGCAAACCGTTTCAT
>NZ_PJAP01000829.1:0-1610 GCF_002836795.1 Shewanella sp. 11B5
TACACAAAACTCAGCACCGCAATTGATGTATGTACAATAAAGGTCTTATAAAGGTTGCATAAAAATCCGATAACTAAGATTATCGGATTGTTGTAGATTAAAAAGAACGGTCAAGTTAACGGTTGAGTTTCTTAATTTTAACGGCTAACTTATCGGCATTATGCTTCAGTGTCCTTTTGTCCTTCCTAATGCTAGGTTATTTCTGCACTTGGTTGACCGTGCGAAAAGGTCATTGTCACTCACAGCCTTATTCATTTAGATAATCGCCTAGTTCTAGACTACAAGTATTATATAGCCTAGCAATGACCATCATGCATAGTATTAATTCTAGTGGCGGATTATAGCCATTTCAAACGGTAGAATAAGTACATCTGCAAGCCAATCAGTGCAAACAATCCGCCACAGAATGCGGCAAAAGCCCAGTTGGATTCAGCACCCGGTATCCCGCCAATATTGACGCCCAATAAGCCTGTTAAAAAACCTAATGGTAAAAATACCGCTGAAATTAGCGATAAGAAATACAATCGTTGATTCACTTGTTCTGACTGTTGTGATTGGAGTTCTTCTTGTGTGACGCTGGCACGATCGCGTATCGCATCAAGATCTTCTATCACTCGAATAAGGGTTTCATGTATTTCACGTAAGCGGACTTTATCGTTATCGTCAAACAGTTCGCTGGCTTCTTGTAACATACGAGAAAATGCTTCTCGTTGTGGCGCTAGGTAGCGACGCAATACCACGGTTTGTCTGCGCAGTTCGGCAATGTCGGTACGCAAGGTTTTGTTTACTTGAGTGACTACGCGTTCTTCTAACTCATCGAGCTGCTCTTCAAGCTTGCCAATAAACTCCACTTTACGTTGTGTAAGACGCTCACAAATGGCCATGATAAAGGCTGCACTATCAACTGGGCCTTTGCCTTGCTTTATCGCATCAGCAACATCGATCACCGATTGTAGTTGGCGCTCGCAAGTTGAAATGATTTTGTGCTCTTCAGCGTAGATCCGCACTGCGACCATGTCTTCTGGATCTGAATTGGGGTTTAAATTAACCCCTCGTAACGCCAGTAAAATTCCTTTGTCGGAACTTAATACTCGTGGGCGAGTATCGGTGGCCAACAGTGTATCCATCTCAACCCTTTGTAAACCAGAGTTGAGGATCCATTTACGTGCTTTAGGTTCACGATAGCGAAGATGTAGCCATAAAAGTCCATCAGCAGGCTGCCATAGTGCTATTTGTTCAGCGGTAAGTGACTGGCCTGCATTTGGTCCAGTAAGCAACAAGCTGTATATAAAACCATTATTCATTATCAGAAATTCCATGTGATCACTATTGCAATAATTTACGCTACTTTTTAATCTTGCCCAAGTTTAAAACGATCTTATAAAATGAAATTCTTTATTTATCGAGCATTTAACCATCAAGCGCAAAATTTGATGAACTAACCAACTGCAGAGTGGCCATTCATCGGTTAAAATAGAAAAAATGCTAAATAAAGAGTACTAGTATGGAATATCAATTTCGTCGAAACCGCCTCGAAGGCTCAGTCTTTGCTGAATTTAGCATGGGTCATGAAGTATTAGGCAGATGGTTTGCTGAAGAGCTTGGTGACG
>NZ_PJAP01000267.1:0-13672 GCF_002836795.1 Shewanella sp. 11B5
CCATGTGAGGCATTTTTTGTGATCAATAAATTATTGAAAATATTAGTTATTCAGGCGTCAGTTGTTTAATGAACCGTTTTAAGGCTATTGCCTTAAGCGGTTTACGCACAAAGCTAAATTGCGCACTGCTGGTGTGTTGTCTAACTGCTTCAGAAGGGTCGGCAGAGCAGATAACACAGGTGGGTGGGGTACGGTTTATCGTCAGGTGATGGGCTAATAAATACTGTACTAAATCCACACCATTTTTATCATCTTCTAAGTGATAGTCAGCAATAATCAGTTTGGGTTGTGGGTTATTGGCCAATTGCAGTATGGCACTGGGTTGGTCTTTTGCGGTAATGACATTACATCCCCAATCGCTGAGCAATGTGGAGATCGCTTTTAGCATCAGGTCGTCATTGTCGATCACCATCACGGTAATATTAGTGCTGTCACTGCTTATGTCATCTTCGGCCGTTTCAGTCACTTTAACTGGCTTTTTCTGCTGTAATACACGGGGTATTTCAACACTAAAACACGTGCCTTTACCCACTTCAGAATGCAGCGATATGTTGATATCCAACAACTTGGCAATTCGATCGCATATCGCCAAGCCTAGTCCTAATCCCGGAATTTCACGAGTGAGCTCTAAGCGTTCAAATTCACAAAAAATGGCTTGCTGTTTATCAAGCGGAATACCTGGGCCATTGTCCCAAACTTGTATTAATAAAGCGTGCTCAAGCCGCCTAACGCCTAATAACACTTTTGGGACAAACTCGGTATTGCTAGTCTGCCCATTTACTTTATTGTCAGGCGAAGAGGTTTGGGATGTTATTTGCTGATTGCGTTTGCCCGAAGGGGAGTAATGAAACGCATTAGATAAAAAGTTCTGAATAATACGGCGCAGCAGTCTTTGGTCGCTTTCTACAAAACAAGAAGAGATTTGGTAGTTAAAATCAATACCTTGTTGAACCGATAATGCATTAAATTCATTGACTAACGTTGACAATAAATCATCAATCGCAAATTGGCTTTTTTCAGTTTTTAACGAGTTACTGTCTAAGCGAGATATCTCAACCAGATCGGATAGTAAACTCTCCACCACGTTTAATGAGTCTTCAATATTGGTTGCGAGGTCATGCAGTTCAGTTGATTTAACCCTTTGCTTTAGCATCTCAGTAAATAAGGTTAAGGCATTAAAAGGTTGCATTAAGTCATGGCTGGCCGCGGCCAAAAAGCGGGTTTTACTGCTATTAGCAGCTTCCGCTTCAGCTTTGGCTTTTTCCAGTTCTTGGGTGCGGCTTTCAACCCGTTTTTCAAGGGTTTCATTGGCCAGTTGTAAGGCTTTTTCTGCTTCAATATGTGCAGTAATATCAGCAAACGTACTGACAAAGCCTCCGCCTGGCATGGCTTGCCCGCGAATTTCCAGCACTTTTCCATCTAGCATAGTGCGCTGAAAATGATGAGGGCTACCACTGCGCATATGAGCTAAGCGTTTTTCCACTAGCTCATGTGCCTCGTTACCGACAATAATGCCTCTGTCGATATTAAATCTAATGAGCTGCTCAATGTGCAGACCCGCTCTGACGTAATCTTTAGGGTAACCTAACAGTTCAATATAACGTTGATTCCAAGCCACTAAGCGCATATCGGCGTCGACAACACTGATCCCTTGCTCAATATTCTCTACGCCAGATTGCAAGAGTTCACGGTTAAATTCAAATATCTGGCTAGCTTCATCAACAATGCTCACTACATCTTCTAATGGCATTTGCTGGCTGCGCGATGCGGCGCTCATCACCATTCTGGTAGACGCTGAACCGAGTACGCCAGACAGTTTTAAGCGAGTGTAATCAACGAGCTGTTGCTGCTGATCTTTGCCTGCGAGTTTTTTAGATTCTGCAATAAGCGCATCGGCTTCGTCTTTGTTAATAAAACGATTTAATAAACTGGCTAAATCCTCTACGGATAAGTGCCGTTCTAGTTGAATCTGTTTTCTGTTTACAAATAAGTCAGCTTGTAACACCTCGCCAACGCTTTGTTCTTTAAGCAGTGAAATCACCACAAAGCAGCCAATGTTAGCCACTAAACTGTAAAATACGCCGTGGCTAATATTATCCAAACCGCTTAAGCCAAATAAGGCTGTCGGCGTTAACCACGCAATATCAAATAATCCAAATTTAACCCAATGGGCATCGGGGAAAGTAGCCGGCAATAGTAGAGTATAAAGCCAAACAATACTGCCCATTATGAGCCCCACAAAGGCACCTTGGGTGGTGGCATTTCGCCAATATAAGGCGCCTACCGCGGCGGGCGCAAATTGAGATAACAACACAAATGACAACAAGCCAATACTGGCTAAATGATTTTGTTGATCGATAAAGCGTTCAAATGCAAAAGCGGATAATAAAATGACCGCGATAGAGATACGGCGTAAATTTAATAAAATACCTGATAACTGCGGGGTTTGTTGAGAGCTAAATTTTGGTAGTCGTAATAGTAATGGCGTTAAAATTTCAGTCGAAATCATCGTGCTCAATACTATCGCCGCCACAATAACCATTGCCGTTGCAGCCGCGAGTCCACCGACATAAACCAATATCCCTAGCCATGCTTGTTGATAAAAAAGCGGTAATGTCAGCACATAGGTATCTGCGCCGACACTGCCGCCAGGGAAGCTAAGCTGTCCGGCTAATGCAATCGGCAATACAAAAATATTAATCAATAACAGGTATAACGGCACCATCCAGCGTGCTGATTTAAGCTCTTCGTCATGATTGTTTTCAATCATCATCATATGAAATTGTTGCGGTAACGCATAGATAGTAATAGCGCCCAAAATAACCTGAGAAATCACAAGGTAAGTCGAGTCTGATTGGCTGGTTTGTTGAATATGTTGGCCTTGAGTCAGTAAGTCACCAAAGCCATCGAATATAAAGAAAGTGGCAAAAATACCGACGGCAGTCAGGGCAAATAACTTCACGATAGAGCTAAACGCAATAGCCAGTACTAAGCCTTGATTGTGTTTACTGGCAGACAGTTGGCGGGTGCCGAACAAAATACTAAAGATAATTAATACAATGGTCACCACAAATGCGGTGCTAATGCCGGACTGAAACGTGCCTGTTAGTAAATCAAAACTGGTACTGATGGCCCTTAACTGCAAGGCAATATAAGGAATGGTTCCCAGTAGTGACACGATGGCAACGCTGGCGGCAATTTTTGGCGAACGGTCAAAACGGCACGCAATAAAGTCGGCAATAGACGTGAGGTTTTGGCTTTTGATTATTTGCAACGTGCGCATTAGCATCGGCCACGCCAGTACTAAGCAAATGATCGAACCAATGTAAATGGGGGCCAGCCAGGCTCCGGTTGTTGCAGCTTGCCCAACGGTGCCATAAAACGCCCATGATGTGCAGCATACCCCTAACGATAGGCTATAGACCCACGGCTTTTGGGCTAATTTTGTTATGGCGCGATTTTGCCCCCACTGTGCAACCACAAACAGCATTGCAAGATAAGCAATCGAAATTGAACTGATCAACCAAGTATCGATAGATAACCAAGCCTGCAATTTATTCCCCACTTATTTTTATTGTTTATCCTTGCGAAACTACACTAGACGCCCTGTTTGATAAAGATTTTTAACGATGCGGTGCACTAAGGTAGTACTTATTTATCCATACCCATCAGATAACATGATTTAACTCCATTAGTGTCATTTAAGGTACCGATAACGCCTATGAAAATAACCCATAGATATTTGGTCGAAGGTTTAGTCTTTACGAGTTATGTGCTTTTTGCCATGGCATGGGTTGGCGGCACCGCCAGCATGAATCACATCATGGCATCGATGCAGATTGAGAGTTTAGCGTCGGCAAGTTTTATCAGTGGTGCAGTCACGCTAGCTAAAATAGTCGGAACTTTTAGTGCTGCATATGTGGCGGTAAAGTTCGGAATAAAGTACGCCTTTTTGTTAGCTGCGTTATTAATTGTTGTTGGGATAGTGACACCGTTAGCGACGAGTTATGAGTTACTGCTGGTTAGCCGTTTTTTAATGGGCTTAGGCGGAGCATTTATGATTGTGTACTTTAATCCGATTGTGATGCTGTGGTTTTCCCCTGAAGACCGTCCGGTAGTTAATGGTTTAAATGCGGTGGCATTTAACGTAGGTACGGCAATTATTTTATGGGGCATGACCAGTATTAATTCACTTACAGGCAGCTGGCAAAATAGCTTAGTGTTGTTTTCAGTTGCGAGCTTGGTTCTGGCTATATTGTGGTTACTGGTTAAGTTTGATGCTCCACAGCCAGCGAATAATTCATCAGGGGCAGAGCCAGCTATATACGGTTACCTTGAAGGCTTAAAAGATAAGTTTAATTGGGCGTATGCATTTACCTATTCTGGGCTGCTTTCGTTTTATATTTGTCTATTCACTTTTTATCCTCAAGCGGGAATCAGCCAAAGCAAATGGGTGATAGGTTTTGGTATTGTCGGCACCATTGCGGGGATGTTGTATAGCCGCAAAAATCCGTTACGTCTTCCTATTCTTCGCTTAAGTGGTTTGATTATTTTTATTACCGTTTTAGGCTTATCTTTTAGTACCGAGCCTTGGCTGCAAATAACATGCGCTATCATATTGGGCTTTTTTATCTTTTTCCCTGTGACTGCATTAGTGTCTATTCCTCACGAACTCCCTGACATGACGGGGCAAAAAATCACCGTGGTGTTTAGCCTGTTTTGGTCAATCAGCTATCTGGTTTCGACTATTGTGTTGTGGGTGTTTGGTAAATTGGTTGATTTAAACGATGGCAGTTATGTCAGTTCATTTGTGGTGATCACCATACTCAGCGGCACAGTGTTTGTTGGCAGCTATTTTCTACCTGAAACAGGAAAACCAAAGGAGTTAACCTAATGCGAGGAACCGTTTCCCCAAAACTCACTGATTTTCTGGCTTTAGCCAACAGCAATATCGCCTTGGCTAAACAGAATAATGTCCAATTTACACCGACAATTTTGCGCCAAAATCTAGATAAACTCGGCGCACTAATGAGTGATTCGCCAGCGATGAGCTACATTGCAGATAAAATGCTAACGTTACCCGACCGTACTATTCCCGTTAGGATTTATAGCCCTGCGCCAGATAAACCTTTGCCAGTGTTATTGCATTTTCATGGTGGTGGGCACATGTGTGGCAGTGTGGCGCTTTACGATCCTATTTGTCGTCACCTTGCTAGCGTAGCGCAGTGTGTAGTGATATCTGTCGAATACCGGCTCGCGCCTGAATATCCATATCCTGCAGGGATTGATGACTGCGAACAGGTATTAATACGTTACGCTGAGTTACTGGGTGATGTTAACCATCAACACAATATCACTATTATTGGTGACAGTGCTGGTGGCGCCATTTGCACCAGTTTAAGCATGAAAAGTTTGACCGATAAGCGGATTAACATTGACCAACAAATTCTTATTTACCCGAGTGTCGATTACACCTTAAACAGCCCATCATTAGACAGTAATGGCACTGGATTCTTACTCGAAACCACTCGTATAAAGTGGTATTTCGAGCAGTACTTTCAATCTACCGATTTAGATGTCATTAAACAGGCTTCACCTTTGTTTGGGGCTATGTCTGTTAAATTGCCTAAAACCCTTATTTTTACTGCAGGCTGCGATCCGCTTAGGGATGAGGGAGTAGCCTATGCTAAGGCCTTAACTGCTGCTGGTGTTGATGTTGAACATCATTCGTTCGACGGCATGATCCACGCCTATATGTTGCTGCACGATTTAGTGAAAGATGAATGCATGGCAACCTATCAACACATTGCTAAATTCATGGCCTAGTTTGTCATCATTAATTGAAGCCTTGCCTGTTAGGCATTAAAAAGCCCTTATCGATGTGAATAAGGGCTAATATTTAATACCTTTCCTCATAACTAAGTGATCATTGTTGCTTATTGGCGATGGGTTAATAAAGTCAAAGTCGTGGCGCTTCGCCCACACCCGACCAAGAAGGGGAAAACTGCTTCCCCCTCTTGGATCTCCCCCGCAGCTCCGACAAAGTGTTTGATCCTCATAGCATAATAAAAATTGCCTACGACTCAGATGGTACATCCATGTACCCCCGAGTCTGGGTCATCATCCATGATGACCCTACGGCATTTTTATCATTCTATTTCGGACACTTCGGACGGAGAATCATTGAGCCTGCAGATTGATCTCAAGTCGAACTATTGTTTATTAACGCAACATTGTCAGAATCTTACGCTGTAATAAGATCACATTTTTTAACGGAAAGTTATAATATAACGCTACTATTTTATAGAACAATAACTCCAAGCTTATTGCGCTGTCCAAGCGCCATCCATTGGTAATGCCGCACCGGTAATGCCTCGAGCGGCACCACCACAAAGAAATAAAACAAACTCGCCGATTTGTCGTGGTGCCAGCATTTCTGGTAACGGCTGCTTGGCTGTCACGAGTTGATATTTAGCGTCTTCATAACTCAAATTTTTATCGCTTGCTATGCTGTCAATTTGTTTGCCGATAAGCGGGGTATCCACCCATCCAGGGCAAATCGCGTTGACGGTAATTCCTTGTTCAGCGCATTCAATCGCGACCACCTTGGTTAAGCCAATAATTCCATGTTTTGCTGCACAATAGGCTACCTTATTGGCCGAGGCGACTAAGCCATGTACTGAGGCAATATTGATAATTCGTCCCCACTTTTTTTCAGTCATTGCAGGTACGACTTGTTGAATTGTATGGAAAGCGGAAGACAAGTTAATCGCAATGATGTCATTCCACTTTTCGACCGGAAAGTTTGCCACATCTTGGGTGTGCTGAATCCCAGCATTGTTAACCAAAATATCAATACTGCCTAATGCACTCATCGCACTGTCCATAAACGCATGTATGCAGTTAGCGTCTCTCAAGTCTGCATTGCTGAAAAAGGTCTTTATTTGGTATTGGGTTGCAAACTCAGCCGCTAAAGTCTGCCCTTCATCTTGGGCCATTAAGCCATGCAATACGATATGACAACCTTGTTCGGCAAGTACATGCGCGGTCGCCAGGCCAATGCCGCTAGTGGAGCCGGTAATAAGTGCCACTTTCCCTTTGAGTCCAGTTTGTAACGTCGACATAGTATCGGTTCCCTTAATTCAATAGCGGCAATGACAGCGTATGTCATCAACCTTTGTGTCATGTTTTATGGCGAGATCATGTCTAGTGCATATTCTCGCTAACATCTGATTTAGTACTTTCAGAGTAAAACAATTACAGCACTATTTAATTGGCACCTTAGTACCATAAGAACGGGGATAGGGTTGTCAATACATTGAAGGGGAGTCGATGGTTTATTAAACCATATCGATAGGATCATCGACAGGATCTACATTTTTGATTATTGAGTTCTTGGTTAAAAAATTCTTAGTGAATAGGCGGGCGCATTACCAACTAATCTCTTTGCCTTGCCAATCTAAGTAACTGGCTTAGCCGTTGGGCTCAATATCGGCCATGATGTTATACAGCTGGCTGGCGACAAATTCTGGGGTAAAAAGCTTGCCTGCGGGTACGTTAGCCTGAAAGGGTTTTGATAATGGTGTGTCAGTAGTGCCTGGATGAAACGCGATAAGTTTGACTCGTTTAAGGCGTCTGGCATATTCAACCGCAGTGGTTTTGATTAGCATGTTTAATGCGGCTTTTGACGCACGGTAACCATACCAGCCGCCGAGGCGATTATCTGAAATGCTGCCCACTCGGGCACTTAATATGCTGATCACACATTTTTGTTCGCCAGTGACTTTATGACGCGGTAGTGACAATAATGAGGTGAGGGCGCTTAGCCATAACATAGGCACAATACTGTTGGCATAAAACAACTGTTCTAACGATAGTGCATCAATATCCTCAATGCGTTTCTCTGGCATTAATGTTGAATCTTTAGCCGAATGAGGCCCTAAAGTTGAATCAGCACTTTGCGGGTTTTTACTGTGCAAAATACCATTACACATCACTATTCGTGTCACTTTGCCTGCAATGGCCGCTATATTGGTAACACATTGTTCTATTGAGGCTTGCTGATAATCACAGCTGAAATGATGATGGCTAATATTGTCCGTAAGCTCATGTAGTATCAAATTATTTTGGCGGCTAACCGTAATGATTTGTAGCGGCGAAGTATCATGCCTGTTTGACTGCTGGCTTGATGCTTGCTGAATAACGGTTTGATCAGTATAGGCTTGGTGAGTAAAGGTTTTGGTAATAAAAGCTTGTGCTATAAGCGATGACGCGCCAATCACAATAATGGTTTCTGTTGTCGTTGAATCGCTCATGCACTTTGCTCTTACTTTATTTTACAGTTACCGTTATCACAGCGTTTTTGACCTGTAAGCAAATAAGATATACGGTAACGATTACGGGCAAAGGCTAAATACGCGAGGTCAGCAACAGGTTTAATCAGCGGTAAACGTAATAACTTTATCCAACCATGTTTACCGGTTAAGCCCCATGCTTTAGCTGTAACATCTAAACCATACAGCCAGCTACCATCAGCTTGTAATCCATGTAGCACCGTATTGGCGTGCACTACATCTAAATCAGGAAAACGCAGATTAATATCTGCGGCGTTAATGTCTTCAAGGCCGATGCGGTTTAAATTGTCATAACGCTTTAATTGCTTCATTTCATTGAGACACAGCGGGCATGTGCCATCGTAAAAAATAGTCAGTTCCATTATTTACCTCTTTTATGCCAATGCTTACTAAACACACATTTTTAATGCTTATATTGACTATTGTACGCCCCAAACTCCAAGTCAGTTTACATTTGTTTCCATGATCGCGATTACACACAAATTACCGAGGTTTATGATCTTTTTATTGCATCTTGGCGTATATCATCAAAACAATTCACAAGGGCTCAATAATGCCATTAAGCCAAGCCATTATTAAGGTCACCAATTTACGCTTACGTACGTTTATTGGGTTTAACCAAGACGAACGCGAAAAGCAGCAAGACGTGGTGATCAATATCGAGATCCATTATCCAGCCGATCGATCGTTTCAAACCGACGATGTTGCCGATGCGCTAAACTACAAAGTAATCACCAAAAAAGTGATTCAGCATGTCGAAGAAGGCCGTTTTTTATTACTGGAAAAATTGGTTGCCGACGTATTAGATATTTGTCGTGAGCACCCAACCGTTACCCTGGCCAGAGTCACCATTGATAAGCCTCATGCATTGCGTTTCGCTGATTCAGTGTCGTTATCTTTAGAATACCAAAGCTAGCCAACCTATTATTTAAGGATGTTATTATGACGACCATTAATGACATAACTCGCGCAGAGTTGTCTGCAGAAGCATTAAAAGTACAACAAGCGTTAGTCGCCCATGGCCTTGAAACACCGTTAGTGCCAAGTGACATGACCAGCGAGCAAAAATACCAGCGCATTAAAGGCTTAATGACCGAAGTTGTGTCGACGCTAGGGCTAGATTTAACCGATGACAGCTTAGCCGAAACTCCGCACCGCATTGCCAAAATGTACGTTAACGAAATTTTCTCGGGTCTCGATTATGCTAATTTTCCAAAAATCACTCAAATCGATAATAAGATGGGTGTTGAAGAGATGGTAAAAATTAGCAATATCAGTGTTGTGAGCACTTGCGAGCATCACTTTATTACTATCGATGGTTTCGCCAAAGTGGCATATATTCCCAAAGATAACATTATCGGCTTATCGAAAATTAACCGAATTGTGCGATTTTTTGCTCAGCGTCCACAAGTGCAAGAGCGCTTAACTCAGCAGATTTTAGTCGCGCTGCAAACGTTGTTGGCGACCGATGATGTTGCTGTGAGCATTAATGCGACACATTATTGCGTAAAGTCTCGCGGTATTATGGATACCTCGTCAAGTACTCAAACAACGGCACTTGGCGGCTGCTTTAAAGCCAATCCCGCTAGCCGAGCAGAGTTTTTAGCTTAACTATTTGGCGTAACGTTTAGCATAAATTTTGGCGTAGCGTTTAGTAAAGCTTTTAGCATAACGTTTAGGCATAGCTAGCCTAAACTCGGGATCGCTAGCGCCACAGCATGATTTTTAATAATGACTTCACATCGTGAGGCCATTTTTTATAAACACTATCGATTGTCATTATTACGCGCTAGGATGGCTTTTAGTCAGATTCGAATGGTTTGCTTTGAGATAACCATCTAATTTAATTATGATAAAGGCTCAATGTATCAGAGCTGAAAATAAAGAGAGCATTATGGAACGTACAATACTGATCACTGGCGTAGGTAAACGCATAGGTTATGCACTGGCCAAATATTATTTGGCACAAGGTCATCATGTCATTGGCACTTATCGCACCCATTATGACAGCATTGAACAGCTCGGTAAGTTGGGCGCGAGTTTACATTCATGCGACTTAACCGATCCAGCATCTATTGATGGATTAATTACTCACATCAATGAGCATCATGATCTTCTCGATACCATTATTCATAATGCGTCTGACTGGTTACCCGATAACAGCGGCTTAAGCCCTGCCGATACGATGATGCGGATGATGCAAATTCACGTATCAGCACCGTATCAAATCAATCTCGCCTTAGCGCCATTACTGATTAGCGCCGCTAAAAGCAATGACGACAGTATTGGTGCCAGTAACATTATTCACATTACCGATTACGTTGCCGAAAAGGGCAGTAAAAAGCACATCGCCTACGCCGCCAGTAAAGCAGCATTGCATAATATGACACTGTCATTTGCCAGTTTATTAGCCCCACATGTCAAAGTGAACTCCATTGCTCCTGCGATGATTTTATTTAATGAAGATGACGGCGAGACATACAAAGCCAAAGCGTTGGCTAAAGCCATATTGCCCAAAGAAGCTGGTAATGCGGAGATTATTGCTTTAGTCGACTACTTGCACACCAGCCATTATGTTACCGGCCGCAGCTACGCCGTTGATGGCGGCAGGCATTTAAAATAATCCATACAACGCCAAGCGCTAATGTGCGGGGCAATGTTGACGTTAATTTATTATAGACTTCTAGATGGCTAATTGGTAGTGTGGATATTAATCAATATCCACACTCGCTATTATCGAAAGGAAGTCACTATGTCTGCAGAAAACATGAAGCTGGAATCATTGGCGCTACATTATGGCTACGAGTCTGAAGCTACCACCAAAGCCGCTGCGGTGCCGATATACCAAACCACCTCATATACCTTCGATGATACCCAGCACGGTGCCGACCTGTTCGATTTAAAAGTGGCAGGCAACATCTATACCCGCATCATGAATCCTACTACCAGTGTGTTAGAGCAACGCTTAGCCGCCATTGAAGGCGGTATCGGTGCACTGGCTGTGGCATCTGGCATGGCTGCGATTACTTACGCGATTCAAGCATTAACCCAAGTGGGCGACAATATTGTCAGTACCAGCCAGTTGTACGGCGGCACGTATAACTTATTTGCCCATACGCTGCCACGCCAGGGCGTTGAAGTCCGTATGGCGGCGTTTGATGACTTTGATGGTCTCGACGCATTAATTGATGACAACACTAAAGCGCTATTTTGCGAATCGATTGGTAACCCAGCAGGTAATATTGTCGACTTACAACGTTTGGCCGATATTGCCCATAAACACGGAGTGCCATTAATTGTAGATAACACAGTAGCGACGCCAGTGTTGTGCCGCGCATTTGATCATGGTGCCGACATTGTTATTCATTCGCTCACTAAATACATTGGCGGCCACGGCACAACCATTGGCGGGGTGATTATTGACTCGGGTAAATTTGACTGGGTTGCCAACAAAAAACGTTTTGCGATACTTAACGAACCAGATCCGTCTTATCACGGTGTGGTGTATACCGACGCATTTGGACCCGCCGCTTATATTGGCCGATGCCGCGTAGTGCCACTGCGTAATACTGGCGCAGCCTTGTCACCACACAGTTCATTTTTGTTACTTCAAGGCTTAGAAACCTTAAGTTTACGTATGGAACGTCACTGCAGTAATGCGCTTACGCTAGCCGAATATCTACAGCAGCACCCAAGCATTAGTTGGGTAAATTACGCAGCACTTCCAGACAGCCCGCACCATGCAACCTGCCAAAAAATCACTGGTGGTAAAGCTTCAGGTATTATTAGTTTTGGCATTAAAGCCGATAACGCAGAAGCCGGTAAAATTGCTGGTGGTAAGTTTATTGATGCACTGCAAATGGTGCTACGTTTGGTCAATATCGGTGATGCTAAATCGTTAGCTTGTCATCCAGCCAGTACCACCCATCGCCAGTTAGACAGTGTCGAATTAGCTAAAGCCGGAGTATCAGAAGATCTAGTGCGCATATCGGTGGGTATTGAGCACATCGACGACATCATTGCCGATGTTAGCCAAGCATTAGAGAAAGCAATTGTGTAAGCTCATTTTTAGTCTAATCAGTTAACTAACCTGAGCTCGGGATAATAAATGCCTTTCAAACAGTCTTTTGCCCTGCTAACTGCGTTGAATCGACTTACAATAGACTAGCTATTGACGCGTCAATTCGCCTTGTTAGCAGAACAAATGACAAGCTTGAAAGTGAAGACGGGTAACGTATTGATTTTAAATAACATAAGTTCATCCCTTATCCCGAGCCCAGGTTAACTAAAAAGCCCCATCAATAACGTGTATTGATGGGGCTTTTTATTACGAAATGGTAGCTATTTTAAATAGCTAATCTTCTCGTTGGGGTAATAATCACTGGCAAAGGGATATCCCAAAAGTCAGTTGGAACTTGGCTGACTTGCTGGCAGTCGTGGGCAAAGCCTACGGCTAACGGCTTGTTATCGACCACTTGTGCCAAGGTGCGGTCGTAATATCCTCCGCCCATGCCCATACGATTTCCGTGTTCATCAAAGGCGACTAGCGGAGTAATGATCATATCAAGCTTATCGACGGTAATGACATGCTGCACATCGAGTTGTGGCTCGCTGATACCATATTGATTATCAACCATCACCGAGTCGCGATCGTAGCGGACAAACAACAAGTTACCCTTACTAAACGGATGAATACGCGGCAAATAGAGCGTGATATCCAATTCCCACAATGCTTCAATCAGTTTTTGAGTAGCAAGTTCACCATCGTGAGTGACATACAAGGCAACATGCTTAGCCGACTGTGCTTGAATTTCAGCAAGCATATGGCGGCTGGCAATCAAGGCTAATTGGGATTGTTCTTCAGTGCTAAGGCTATTACGCTCTTGGCGTACATGGCGACGAATGTTCTCGCGGCTCATGTCTGTGCTATCAAACAGTGGTTCTTGAAACTCAGAAGGCGTGGCAAAGTAGCTGATGCGTGCCGAAGAGGTTGACGTAAGCGGACGATTGTCTTTGTTAGTCATAAAGCGTGTGATTGACATAAAATTAGAATGCTCCCCAAAATACCGCTGCCGGCGCAGCCCTTGAACCGTAGGTTCAAGGCGGGTAAATGTTCATCTCCTAAGGCTTCTCGGTATAATCCGAGCATGCACAATGTTAACGAAAGCATTCACCCTGGGTTTGTAATTATCGGCACAGGGACTTAACCAACGAGCAAATATCCCAGGGAGCAAAACAGGGTAGAATTAAGCAATGCTTAGTTCTGAAATCTTAGTTTAGCCTTCCTAGCGGCTTCGTTCAACCAACGATGTTTCCAA
>NZ_PJAP01000364.1:0-8166 GCF_002836795.1 Shewanella sp. 11B5
TCGATTTCGTAAGATGAGAATTTACGAATATTAATCACACCAGTATCAAAAATAAGGTATTGGCCTTTAATGCCCTGCAAAATACCTGTTACTTCAGCAATTTTATCAAAATTATGCGATTTAACTTTAATAGGAAATTGCGTTATTGGGTAACTAATGGCTTGAATGTTCGCGTCTAGACGTTCAATAACAATGTCCTGGTATTCGGCCGCGAGAGCTTGCAGTTTATCTTCAATTAACGGGATAAGTTGGGCTGCTTGTTCAACCAAATCGACATCATCATTATGACCTTTTAGCATAGCCTGCCAATGGGTTTTGTCGTTAATGAATTTGGCTAATTCAATTTCAATTAAGCCTGACATTTTACGTGTCGACACTTTAAAAATAGGTAAGCCTTGGGTTGCGCCTTGGTCTATCCAACGGGTTGGGATTTGAGTATGGCGGGTAATACCGACTTTAATGCCTGAAGTGTTCGATAAATAAACATAGTGGGGTACAAAGCAATTTGACATGGCCCATTCTGGTTCGCGACAAGTACCTTGATCAAAATGGCATGTTTCTGGTTTCATTATA
Organism: Shewanella sp. 11B5; assembly: GCF_002836795.1. Lineage (NCBI taxonomy): Bacteria > Pseudomonadati > Pseudomonadota > Gammaproteobacteria > Alteromonadales > Shewanellaceae > Shewanella > Shewanella sp. 11B5. The sequence continues at coordinate 574 of NZ_PJAP01000364.1, forward strand.
CACAAGTCGCAACTGGCCAGTTTTGACATGCATACGTAGCAGTGACCTTGAGAATAACTTTTCTTGGTCTTTTTACCGCAGTTGCTGCAAAAAATATTACCTGTATGAGTCATGGTTAATGACTTACCAATAAGCGGGTTAAGGGCTAAACGCGCTTCACCAACAGGTAAATGGTACTCCACCTCATGGTTATCATTGAGGTGGGTTTTCAGTTTTGATAGCGTTCCAAACATGGTTAATCCATTTTTATCATCATTATTTTGTGGCAGTTTAACAGATGATCAAAATGGATTTTAGGCTTAATTCGTTCTAAATGTTCAAATCAACTTATGCCGATTTACTCAGTTTATCTAATACAACATCATCACCCATTTCATACAGTGATGCTGTAATTTGCTCTTCTTGGCTTGGGTCGGTTAACCCCAATGCCATCGTTGCTCTAAATAATGCAATACCAGTGTGGCTTGCTGTTTCATATTGGCTACTAAATTGTTCTATATTTACGCCTAGAGCATTCATTTTATTAGATATATGTAACACAATCCCAGGACGATCATATGCGACTAAGTTATAGTGCAAATGTTTAATCGGTTTAGCACTTAATGTTGTTTTAGCAAAGGTTAAGGTTAAGCCGTCAATGCATTCTAAGGCGTCAATTAACTCATCCCATTTTAGAGCTGGAACTTCTAATTGTAATATTGCAGCAAAAATACCATCTATATGGCGCATTTCAGAGTCTAGCCAATTGCCACCATGGCGACTAACTACATTAGCAATTTGTTCTACTAAGCCTTTTCTATCAGGTGCTTGAAGAGTAATAAGATAACGCATCATTCGATATTTCTCCTATAAGTAATGTCTGTAACACAAATGTCATATTTACGTCATATAATCGCAGCCACTTAAGATTGTGTTATTGTTTTACTGTGGTTTACTTTCATTTATTTAGTCATAAATAATTATTGTTAGCATAGTAGACTACACATTCAAAGCGCTAATTATGGCATCGATTAATTATTAGAGGTTCTTAATGGAAAGTCAGGTCAATAAACCTGGTTCTGCGGAAAAAAGTCTACTCGTTGATAGACATGCAACACGCAGAGCATTTAAGGATAAAGCAGCTGAGATTGGGGTAACCGTTGGTGGCACATTAGTGTTTGTCACCCTGTTATTAATATTTTTCTATTTGCTGTATGTCATCAAGCCCATTTTTGATGGGGCGCATATAGAACCTGTTACCAGTGTTAGTTATCAACATACTGATGCGAAAACCTTAACTGTTGGTAGTGATGAACAAAACGAAGTGCTTTATCGAGTGACCGAATCAGGTGTCGTTGATTTTTATTCAGCCGCTAGCGGTGAATTGATTTCATCTTTTAAGCCAAAAATCCCTGAAGGCACAACGGTAACCAGCAGCGCAAAATCAAGCCCAAGCGAGCAACGTTTTGCATTAGGGCTGAGTAACGGCCAAGTGATTGTTGTCGGCATTGAGTTTGGATTAACTTATCCAGACAATAAACGTGTCATTACACCCTCTTTGCGTTATCCGATGGGTGAAACACCTTTGACGATTAATAGCGACGGTGCGGTTTATAATCTGGTGTTTGATTTTAGCGATAGTCGCATGAGTTTTGCATACCAAGACGCCAAAGGTGCTTGGAAGCTTAATCGCCAAGAAGGCGAAGAAAACATGATGACTGAAGAAGTTGAATGGTCATCTGTTGAAGTATTTATAAGCGATGCTCCTAGTAATGTTATATCAGCGATAATGACTCCAGATCACCGTCAGCTTATTTTGAGTGCTAATAATAAACTGTTTATTTATAACACTCGCGATGCCGACTCTGTTGAGTTATTACAAGTTGTCGATGTTAAAAAAGTGAATGCTGAAGTTAAGCAAGTAAATTTACTTGCCGGTGCCAGCTCTATTTTGGTGAGTTATGACAGCGGTATAGTGAGTCAGTACTTCCAAGTTAATAGCGAAAAAGGTCGTTTATATCAGCAGATTCGTGAGTTTGATGATCTTGCTCCTGTTAGTGTAATGGCAACAGAGTTTTATCGTAAAAGCTTTGCCGTGCTGAGTGCAGAAGGCGAGTTAACACTGCTTTATACGACCAGTGAACGTCAGTTATTCGACGAGAAATTTCAGTTAACCAACCCTGGTAAAATGGGCTTTAGCCCGCGTTCAAACGCCTTGGTGATTGAAGCCGATAACAAACTTAACCTGTTCTCTGTTGAAAATGATCATCCAGAAATATCCTGGAGCGCACTGTGGGAAAAAGTGTGGTACGAAGGTTACCCTGAACCACAATATGTGTGGCAGTCGACTTCAGGTTCTGACGACTTTGAAGCCAAATTAAGCTTAATGCCACTGGCATTTGGCACCATGAAAGCGGCATTTTACGCCATGCTATTTGCCGCGCCATTGGCGATTGCTGGGGCGATTTATACCGCTTACTTCATGACACCTAAAGTGCGTAATGTCGTTAAACCTACCATTGAAATTATGGAAGCATTACCGACAGTAATTTTGGGTTTCTTGGCCGGCTTATGGTTAGCGCCACTGATTGAAGATCATTTGCCCGGTATTGTGGTGTTATTGATGTTATTGCCCACATCAATACTTGCCACTGCATTTGCCTGGAGTAAATTGCCTGAAAAATGGAAGCATCGTCTACCAGAAACCTACCAAGAACTAATGCTATTACCGGTGATTATATTTATTGGTTGGTTCTCTTTTGAGATAAGCCCAGTGATTGAAGTGGCATTATTTGATGGCAATACTCGTCAATTTATTACTAATGATTTAGGCATCACTTTCGACCAACGTAATGCGCTGGTTGTGGGTATTGCCATGGGGTTTGCGGTAATTCCAACCATATTCTCAATTGCTGAAGATGCGATTTTCTCTGTGCCGCGTCATTTATCAAACGGCAGTTTGGCACTGGGTGCAACAAACTGGCAAACCTTGACTAAGGTGGTATTACTTACCGCCAGCCCGGGTATTTTCTCGGCCATTATGATGGGCTTAGGCCGTGCAGTTGGTGAAACCATGATTGTGTTAATGGCAACCGGTAATACTGCAATCCTTGAGTGGAGTGTATTTGAAGGTATGCGTACCTTAGCGGCAAACATTGCTGTAGAAATGCCTGAGTCGGCCATTGGCAGTACGCATTATCGCGTATTGTTCTTAGCTGCCTTTGTATTGTTCGTGTTCACCTTCTTCTTTAATACCATTGCTGAAGTTGTTCGCCAACGTTTACGCGAACGTTATAGCTCACTGTAAGGAAAGATGATGACTCAATTAATGATTAATTCGCCAATCGCCTTGAGAGGTTTGTGCAATGGGTAAGTGGTTTAAATCAGGTTCACCGTGGATTTGGATGACCGGTGGTGCCGTTAGTATCAGTTTGATTGCCGTTTTAGGCTTACTACTGTTAATCGCGTGGCGTGGCTTGAGTTACTTTTGGCCTGCTGATGTTTATGAATGGCAACTCGAAGACAACAATGGTGTTAAAAGTACCTTAATTGGTGAGATTTACGACCGTGAAGAGGTGCCTACAGAGCGCTTAATTTCAGCTGGTCATAAATTTACCAAACACCCTGGTGAGTTTGTTACTCGTTACTTGGTAAAAACCGGTAACCGTGAGTTTGTTGGTCTAGATTTCCGTTGGATTTTGGGAACCGATATCGTTAGCCGCTCTATGCCCGCTGATGTCGCGAAACTTGAACGGACGAAAAACGGTAATTTTTACGGTTATCCTGTTGCGGTAATCGAAGACGGTAAACGTTTAGAGTTAACTAATGAAGCAGACATAGAAGCGTCTTTGTTCGACCATATCGACCGCGCTGTGGCGATTTCTGATCAAGCCTTGGCGTTGCAAAAAAGCGATATTGGCTCGATAAATTATCAAATGGAACGTCTACGTTTGAAAGAACGTGGTTATGAGCTTGATGGTGAATTAACCGCTGAGCGTAAAGCGGATATCAAGGCGCAAATTGGACAGCTTAACAAAGACTACTTAGTGCTTGAAAAAGACTTGTTTGCCCTGCGTGATAAAGCAGCTCGTGATTCTGTTGTAGTGAAAGATATGCGCGGTGTTGAAGTCACCTTGCAACTGGACTCTATTCTAGACGTCAGTTACGTCAATCACATGAACTTACTCGGTAAAGTGGGCCACTGGTTTGTGGGAATTGGTCGCTTTGTTAGCGATGACCCACGAGAAGCCAATACTGAAGGTGGTGTTTTTCCCGCTATTTTTGGTACGGTATTTATGGTGATGCTAATGGCCGTTATCGTAACGCCATTTGGGGTTATTGCTGCTATTTACTTGCATGAATACGCCAAGAAAGGCCCTATTACTAAGCTTATCCGTATTGCGGTAATTAACTTAGCCGGTGTACCGTCAATTGTTTATGGTGTCTTTGGTTTAGGTTTCTTTGTGTACATGATGGGCGGCTCAATTGACCAATTGTTCTTCCCTGAGGCGTTACCAGCACCCACATTTGGCTCTCCTGGAGTGATTTGGTCTGCATTAACCTTAGCCATTTTAACCTTGCCAGTGGTCATTGTATCAACCGAAGAAGGCTTAAGCCGAATTCCGAGTGCAGTGCGTCAAGGCAGCTTAGCATTAGGCGCGACTAAAGCTGAGACCTTATGGCGCATTGTGATCCCAATGGCAAGCCCAGCAATTATGACGGGTTTGATTTTAGCCGTGGCACGTGCCGCCGGTGAAGTGGCTCCGTTGATGTTAGTGGGTGTGGTAAAATTAGCTCCAACATTACCGATTGATATGAACTTCCCGTTTGTGCATTTAGAACGTAAGTTCATGCACTTAGGTTTCCATATTTACGATGTAGGCTTCCAAAGCCCTAACGTAGAAGCAGCACGCCCATTGGTGTATGCAACTTCGTTCTTATTAGTATCTGTAATTGTTGCTCTTAATTTAACCGCTATCAGCGTGCGCAACCATTTACGTGAAAAATTCCGTTCGCTAGAACATTAATTAGCGATATCCTGAGGAAAGATAAAATGATTTCTATTGATAGTTCAGCAATGCAAACAGAAGCCGTTGATTTAGCTAATTTACCGGCACAGGATACCGCACTTGAAATTCGTAACCTTGATTTACGTTACGGTGACAAGCAAGCGCTATTTGATGTGTCGATGAAGATCCCTAAAAAACAAGTTACGGCATTTATCGGCCCAAGTGGTTGTGGTAAATCAACGCTGTTACGTTGTATTAACCGCATGAATGATTTGGTTGATAGTTGTAAAATTGAAGGTGAAATCTTACTTCATGGGCAGAACATTTATGACAAGAAAGTTGATGTCGCAGCACTACGTCGTAACGTCGGCATGGTGTTTCAGCGTCCTAACCCATTCCCTAAGTCAATTTACGAAAACGTAGTGTATGGCTTACGTTTACAAGGGTTAAGCAACCGTCGTGATTTAGACGAAGCGGCAGAGCGTTCATTACGTGGCGCAGCGATTTGGGACGAAGTGAAAGACCGTCTACACGATAATGCTTTTGGTTTATCTGGTGGTCAGCAACAACGTTTGGTGATTGCCCGTGCTATTGCTATTGAGCCAGAAGTACTGCTACTCGATGAACCAACGTCAGCACTTGACCCAATCTCGACTTTAACCATTGAAGAATTGATTACTGAGCTAAAACAACAGTATACCGTGGTGATTGTGACGCATAACATGCAACAAGCGGCTCGAGTGTCTGATCAAACGGCCTTTATGTACATGGGTGAGTTGGTTGAGTACGCTGATACCAACACCATTTTCACGACCCCTAAAAAGCGTAAAACTGAAGATTATATTACCGGTCGTTACGGTTAATCTTGCTTAAAACGCTTTTTATTAACATACAGAATTTAGGTGGGTATCATGGAAAAAATGAATTTAAGTAAACACATATCAGGTCAGTTTAATGCTGAGCTTGATGATATTCGTAATCGCGTATTAGCCATGGGCGGTCTTGTTGAGCGCCAGCTTGAGCAAGCATTGGACGCACTCGCTACACTTGACTCAGAATTAGCGCAACAAGTGATTGAAGGCGATCATAAAGTCAATGGTATGGAAGTGGCTATTGATGAAGAGTGCACCCGTATTATTGCTAAGCGTCAACCTGCTGCCAGTGATTTACGCTTGATTTTGGCCATTTCTAAAACCATTACTGATCTTGAACGTATTGGTGATGCTTGTGTTCGTATTGCTAAAGCAGCGGTAGAAAAGCGCGCTAACAGTCAACAACCTTTATTGGTGAGTATTGAAAACATGGGGCGTCACGCCACACGTATGTTGCACTCAACGTTAGATGCACTAGCACGTATGGATGCAGACCAAGCATTTGAGTTACACAAAGAAGATGCGAAATTAGACAAAGAGTATGAAGGTATTATCCGTCAATTAATGACTCATATGATGGAAGACCCTCGCTCAATCCCTGGTGTGTTAGACGTATTATGGGCTGCGCGTGCGGTCGAGCGTGTCGGAGACCGTTGTAAGAATATCTGTGAGTACGTGATTTACTATGTGAAAGGTAAAGACGTTCGCCATATTTCTTATGAAGAAATGGAAAAAGAGCTGTAAGAGGCCTTAACGACTTTTGAAACGCCCTATGTTGCACTGTTTATCTAACAAACAGCCCAGCATAGGGCGTTTTTGTTTAGCGGTTTTGATGGATATTTGCTATCTTTGGCGCCTAAATCTGATGTAGAAGAAAACGTTCATGAAAAATACCCTTACTCGTGGTTTAACCAATTTATTGCCTATGGTGTTGTCTATCTGGCTGTTTTGGTCACTGTTTATCTCACTCGATGGCTTAGGTAAATTATTGCTTGATATCGTGGGGGTAAAAGCGGCTTTTGTTGGCGCAGGCTTTTGTTTGGTGGCGGGTTTAGTGTTTGTTGCGGGGTTACTATTTTCAGTTAGCCCGATTGCTTGGGTTTACGGTTGGATTGAAAACCAACTGATGAAGTTTCCTTTGTTTAAATCTGTTTATGGCAGTATCCGTGATATCGCCAGTTTAATGAACCGTGACGGCCAACCTAAAACTCAAAAAACGGTATTAGTCAAACAAGCCAATGGCAGTTTTGTTGTGGGTTTTATCATGAGTGACTCAGCGCCACAGCCTCTTGCAGATGCATTGCCAGAAGGTGATTGGGTGCCAGTATTATTCCAACTCAGTTACCAAATCGCAGGAGTGACCAGTTTGGTTAAACGCGACGACCTTATTTTTGTCGACTGGTCATTTGAAGATGCGATGCGTTTTAATTTAACCGCCGGGATATCTAACAGTAAAGAAGCTTAAATAGGCTAACAACCGATTAGAGCGATAATAAGCGACAACGGGGATATCAAGCGAAACCGGCGATATCAATCGGTTATAGCGAACGTAGCACTTGTCATCCCATTTTATCGCTGTTCATCGTTTTAACTTTGCTTTTATAGCGCCTAGGCTTGAGGCTATTATATTACGCTAATCGATCGATTATCAGCGCTTTGTCATTGTTAATTTGCGTCAGTCGCGATTAATCGTAAAATAGCTGTTACAAACAATTGCCCCCAAGAGATAACAG
>NZ_PJAP01000830.1:0-1598 GCF_002836795.1 Shewanella sp. 11B5
GAATTGTAACAGAGAAACTATTTCAGCATGTTACGTTAACGTAACATGCTGAAATGGATGGCGATAGTAACTAGTCTAACAACTGGTCGGTCTTGGCAGCCATAATGAAATCGTTTTTGTGTAACCCTTTAATTGAGTGTGACCACCACGTCACGGTGACTTTACCCCACTCGGTTAAGATACCTGGGTGATGGAACTCAGCTTCAGCTAAATCGGCCAACTTATTTGTAAAGGCCATCGCTAACTTAAAGTTTTTAAATTTATATACTCGCTCTAACTGCATAATGCCGTCACGAACTTCAACGCCCCAATCTGGGATCATACCGACAAGCTCTGCTAACTCTGCATCCGTTACTTTTGGTGCATCTGCTTGGCATGCTTCACACTTCATCTCGGTTAATGCGTTCATTTGTACTCCTTGGCTAAATTAAATAGTGTCTCACTTGCAGATTGTTGAGCTAAAGCTCAGCTGCAATAAATCGTTAACTGGCTTTGACTTTTGGAGCAAATTTAGGCTCAAACATGCCTAATTGACGCGCTTTGGTCACCATACTCATAATGTCCATACGGGCAATTTCATCTAAATAGTCAATATGATCGATAACATAATAAATTGGCTGCATGATATCAATACGATACGGCGTGCGCATTACGTCGAGTAAATCAAACGGCTTACGTTCAGGACTGTCACTTAATGCATACATAGTTTCACCCGGTGAACTTAAAATGCCGCCGCCGTATATTTGCAGTGATTCATTTTTTGCCTGAACCAAACCAAACTCAATGGTGAACCAATATAATCGTGCCAGAAATACGCGTTCTTCTTTCGATGCCGCGAGTCCTAACTGGCCATACATATGCGAAAAATGCGCAAATGATGGATTGGTTAATAATGGACAATGGCCAAATATTTCATGGAATATGTCAGGCTCTTGTAAGTAATCAAACTCTTCTTTACTGCGGATAAAGGTTGCAACTGGAAACTCTTTATTAGCGAGTAACTCAAAGAAACGACCAAATGAAATCAGTGCTGGCACTGCAGCGGTTTTCCAACCTGTAGCATCAAGCAGCACTTTATCGATTTCAGGCAATTGTGGAATGCGATCAACTGACATGCCTAATGCATCTAAGCCTTGTAAATAGGCTTGGCATGCACGGCCCGGCATATTCGTCACTTGGCGCTGATACAATTGTTGCCATAATTGATTCTCATGCTCTGAGTAATCAATGTAACCTTGGGCATCAGGTTGGTGTGCAATATACTTTGTTGCTGTACTCATAGGTTCCACTTTACGTCAACTTCACTCCCTACATAGTGTGCTAAGGCTGATGTTTTGTTAACTCCCTCACAGTTTATTGTCCTGCCATAATGTAGTACTAATCGTAAACAAATAAATACAACCGTCATTTTATCACTTTCTATCAAGCTGTTTTCGAACCACTTTTGAATCTATTTTTAGGCAAGCTAACCAGTATTAATTTAAACGTTCTATCAATAATTTAACTGACGATTGAGCTGTGATAATTTACAATACATGAGAGGCCCTTTATCTAACTAAGCTGATAAATGTTGATCACCAAAAATCAACCAGCCCTAT
>NZ_PJAP01000831.1:0-1596 GCF_002836795.1 Shewanella sp. 11B5
TACTAATTGGATGCGCTTTTACTATTATTATTATGTATTCATTAGGTGCTATTTATTCTCTTGAAAATAGCCGTGTTGAAGATGTTGTATTATGCAGTGTCGAAGATAATACGCATTACATACCAAATTCGTTCTGTGAATTTTATTTGTTTAATTTTAGATTAACGAAACAAGACTTAGATGATCTTCAGTCTGTAGGTGGCATAGCATTTTTATTTGGCATTTCTAATCAGAAAAAAAGATATGTTTATTTAGATAAATTTATCGACAATGGTGCCTCCGTTAATACTAAAAGTAAGATTGATGGACTACCGCCTCTTCATGCCGCAATCTTACTCAATGATAAAAAATTAGTTGAATACTTACTGAGCAAAGGCAGTGCCCCTCAACTGCTAGATAGTCAATTACGGTTAAATGCTTATGATTTTGTACTGTTTTTGAAAAGAAAGAATGACTCAATAAATCGAATTGAAGTCATAAGAATGTTGTCTACAATCAATTTATAAATTGAATAATTTGCTAGATGATTTAGCTTTTTTCAGAATAATATTTTATTGCGTTTTAGGATGGCTTGAAGCTAGCTTTTGACATTTAAAAATATCTTGAGTCACATTTATTCATTATATTAATAATAAGCAATGATTGAATACTGTTTTTATATACAGTATCATTGTTTCAATTAAGATAATGATGATGGTTATAGAATGCGTAAAATCATTCACATCGATATGGATTGTTATTTTGCCGCGGTAGAAATGCGCGATTTTCCTGAACTGCGAGGAAAACCCATTGCTGTTGGCGGCAGAAGTGACCGCCGAGGTGTGATAAGTACCTGCAGCTATGAGGCCCGCAAATTTGGGGTGCGTAGCGCTATGTCCAGTTATCATGCGTTGCAGTTGTGTCCGCAATTGATTTTAGTACCAGGACGGATGGAAGTGTATAAATCGGTGTCACTGCAAATACGTGAGATTTTTCATCGATACACTGATCTTGTTGAGCCTTTGTCTTTGGACGAAGCGTATCTTGATGTGACTGATTGCGATGCTCACCAAGGCAGTGCGACATTAATTGCCAAGGCGATACGAGATGAGATTTTTGAGGTTACCGGATTAACTGCTTCAGCTGGTATAGCACCCATTAAGTTTTTAGCCAAAATTGCATCCGATTTAAATAAGCCGAATGGACAATATGTTATCACTCCAAATCAAATTGCTGATTTTGTAAAAGACCTACCGCTGAGTAAAATTCCTGGAGTTGGTAAAGTCACTTCAAAAAAGTTAGCCGATATTGGCTTAACCACTTGTTATGATGTGCAGCAATACCCTAAAGTGCAATTAATTGAGGCCTTTGGTAAGTTTGGCCATGTGTTGGCTGAGCGTGCTCAAGGGATCGATTCAAGACAAATCAGCCCGCATCGAGTGCGTAAGTCTGTCGGGGTTGAAACGACATTAGCCAAAGACATTTTTACGTTAGAGCAATGTCATCAGGTATTACCGCAACTGATTCAAGAGCTGAGTACTCGGGTTCGTCGCAGTGCAAAAGACCGACAGATCCATAAGCAGGTTGTGAAACTGAAATTTAATGATTTTAAGCAGA
>NZ_PJAP01000832.1:0-1593 GCF_002836795.1 Shewanella sp. 11B5
CCAAGGGCAGTTTATATAGATACTTCTCCACTGACGTTCCAGTATCTAATTGAGAAACAAGCCATTTCATCGACAATCGAGGTCCCGAAATATCATCAAAATGTTTATCGATTATACGAATAAGGGCTCTAACAATTTCCATATCCCTTCTCTTCCAATCAACTCTATTGTTTACTACGGGAATAGGACGCTTGTATTTGTTATTAGTGTTAAGTAACCAATCTCTATTGTGGCGGTATAACCACATATATGTACTTTCATAGCCATTTTTCCTGGCAACTTTGGCCCCGAATTGTTTAACTTGATTTAGCCATATTTTTTGGTTTTCTCGCATTTTTGTTTTTGAGAAAGTCGTTAATTTAACTTTTTTGATATTTGATTTAACTAAAGACCTTCCCCTATCCATAACCTCAGAGAGCTTGATATCTTTTTGAATGGCATAAAGTGCGACTAAATGCTCTAAATAACTGAAGGATTTTCGATGCTTTTGGGAAATCTTATGTAACCAATTAGACTCCGTTTCATTTGGAAATAAATTCATTGAACGTAGCCATTCCGCTGACCACGCACTCTCAATTGCCTCTTTCAGTAATGGGTAATTACAAAAACAACCTTTTGCGAATCCATTTTTAACAAGTAAATCTCTATACAGGTTTGTCCATTGCTCAAAACTGAGTGATTGCTGCTCTCCTCGATAGAGCAGCCAACACACTTGCTCGTCTAACCACTTAGGATTGGATATCAATATCTGAGGTGAAAATGTTTCTATTTGTTGAGTTTGCAGAGGAAAATACTCATGCCTATGTTGCATTGAATGGTAGGGTTGAATATTTACTAGTGGAGTTCCGTGTATACAGCAATGATTTATGCCAACAATTTGATGTATTCTTCTCCAGTAGGGTTCACCGACTGTATTCAGTTGCTCTTCAATACAATCCCGACAAGTTCTCATCACATGTAATTTAGGTATTAGTGATGCGACATAACCAGAAGCGAGGTGAACCGAGCCAAAGCTCTTAAATTGCATATGGTTTAAACATTCTAACCTTCTATTTTCGGGTAGAAATGGACTATACAATGGGAATAGAGTGTGCCCATAAATAAGATCTATGGGCGAGGGTAAATTTAACGAATTAATCGAGGTGAAATCGTTAAGCCGAGAGGGAAAGTTTACTGAAGAAATAGCCGAGCGACTGCCAATGACACCGCTGAGTAAACGCTTAGGACTTGTTACGCAAAAGCGTACTCTGGCCCGGCTCAATATGCCATATACTAACTCATCTGGGTACGGCGCTGGGAAGTTCAGCATAGCTAATCAAATCGCTCATAGACAAGATAAGCTTTTCATTTTTTAGAACGTGATAAAAACTACCATTTTTATCTTGTGAGAATAAATACCTCAGGTCATCGAGAGGTAACTTGGACCAATCCTTTCTGCTGATGCGTTTAAAGTCATTACGCTGTAATTTTTCTGGATTTTGGGGCTTTGCTAGAGCTTGATTTGATTTGTTGTTTTTGGGTTTTACTCTTCTCTTATCATGAGAATTTACAAGACGCTCGAAGATCTTATTTTTATCTGACTTAATAGCTGAT
>NZ_PJAP01000833.1:0-1592 GCF_002836795.1 Shewanella sp. 11B5
TTATGGTAAAGCGCCAACTGGTGCACACTGGAGGGCTTAATTTAAGCCAGGTTATCGCGCATTTATCATGGCGCGGATATGCTCGTTTACTCACCTTAAACCGTGATATTTTTATCCGCAGTTTGTGCTTACAAGCCGCCTTTAGTTTTATGACCTTTTATGGTGCCGGTTTAGGCGACAATACTATTGCTGCCAACGCAGTACTGCTTAATTTACTGATGCTGATCTCTTATGCGTTAGATGGTATAGCCTATTATGCTGAAGCCGAAGTCGGCCGCGCATTTGGTCAAAAAAATCCAACACTACTGCATGACAGTGTTGTATTGGCTTTTTGCTGGTCGGCAATGGTTGCGGTGTTATTTAGCCTGCTTTTTTGGTCGGTTGGACCATGGATAATTCAGCTATTAACCAATATTGAAGGGGTACAAAACACCGCAAACATCTACTTAATCTGGCTCATTTTTATGCCTATCTTGGCATTTGGCTGTTATCTGTTCGATGGCGTGTATATTGGTGCTGCACACGGGAGTATTATGCGTAACAGCATGATAATTGCTACCTTTGGCGTTTACTTTCCGAGTTGGTATCTATTGCAAGATTGGGGCAACCACAGCCTTTGGGCTGCGATGTCAATATTCATGCTATGCCGAAGCGTGACTCTTGGCTGGCACTATTACTACAAACTCAGATATCAACTGGCGACCGTATAATATATTGAAGACCTTGATATAAAAATGTAACATCCAAATAACATTTTTATATCGCATTACATGGACCTTTAATGAAACGGATTTTATGGCTTGTTGTTATTAGTTTATGTCTATTTTCGCTTAGCTCATTTGCCAAACCTCTGCCTATAGAAGCCTTTGCCAGCATCCCAGATGTCCGCTTTGTTAGCTTATCTCCAGACGGTAAAAAAATTGCGTCTCTTGTACGAGTCAGTACTAATGAGCTTGAGGGCCAAGTACTCACTATTCGCGATATTCAAACCAATAAAGATATTTACCCATTACAGACTGACAATCAGAAATTTGTCATTTTATCGTTAACGTGGGCAAATAATGATGTCATCTTAATCGAGTCTAAATATCCCGCCATCCGTCGAGGTGTTCCCACAACCGAAACACGGTTAATAAAATACTCACTGAGCGAAAATAAAACCTCAAGTGTGTTTTCTAATCGTTCTCTATCGCGTTTTGTCGATTTACCGCAATTACAAGCATCGGTTATTGATTATCTTGACACCGATCCAAATCACATCCTTATGCAAATTCAAGGTTTAGGTTCTAAACCGCAATATGAAAGCGTCGTTAAAGTCAGTTTAAAAACAGGCGGTATCAAGACTTTACAACCAGCACGTATGCACATTGGAAACTGGTTAACCGATAGGCAGCACAATGTGCGTATTGGTATTTATCGCGATGACACAACCTACCGTATTTACGAACAAAAAGGAGCGGGTGAAGATCTCCGCAAATTATGGGAGTTCGAGGCTTTAGCAGAAGACGTAATTTGGCCTATCGGTTTTGACCATGATCCTAATATCTTATATATCAGCGCCTATCATCAAGGTTTTAAAGCCATCTTTAAAG
>NZ_PJAP01000834.1:0-1590 GCF_002836795.1 Shewanella sp. 11B5
TAAAAGTAACACTTATGCCAACACAAGCCTTTTACTAACGACTATTGGTACTCTTCTTTCGATCCAAAAACCAGTTTACTACTTAGATATCATAATACTTGTTGCTGCCATTGGGTTTGGCGTTGCTGGAGCTTATAAGCACAGATCATAGCGTTCAATGCCAGCATATATTGACCCTAGCCAGCACAGAGCTTACTTGTTAGTGTCGCGTTAGATTTTAATAAGGATTAGTCTTATATGGAAGTATTTAAAAAGTGTGGATACGGTATTTTCTATGCCTTAGCTCTTGGTGTTAGCATTTATGCCATTCTGTTTGTAACCGTTGATTGGGTTGGCTCAGAATATTTAAAAGAAAAGTTTTCATTAACACCATTGGCGATGTATCTACATATGGTCGGAGGCTCAATAGCGTTAACCATTGGCGCATTTCAGTTAAATAGTCGCATGAGAGCGAAAAGTATCAAACTTCATCGAACGCTTGGTAAAGTCTACGTTACCGCCGTATTACTCTCCGGTTCTGCTGGTTTATACTTAGCTACCAATTCTATGGGTGGTATTGTTGCTCATTTCGGTTTTGGTACTATGGCTTTTTACTGTAAGCATAGCATTTGTTCAAATAAAAAAAGGTAACGTGAATGCACATCGCTATTGGATGATAATAAACTACTCTTTAACTTGTTCAGCAATTACCCTTAGATTGTATCTACCATCATTTCCATGGTTATTTAATGTCGACTTTATAACGTCTTACATTGCAATTTCTTGGGTTGCCTGGGTTCCAAATGTATTAGTAGCACAATTATATTTACTAAAAACCAAACGTGTTAGTTATTCAGTTCAACGTACTATTGATAATACATTGAGTACATAGAGCAAAGTGTAAATAGCCCTCTAAACCTAACGAATAAGGATAGCCCGAGCAATACTGCGTTCTATCCCGAAAGTTAGACAAGCCCGAACTCGTGTGAAATTATGCCTTTAATTACAAATAACAGGTCGAGAAAATTTAGGTTTGAAGTGATGTTTAGAGGGGTTGTATATAGCATGTGAATTTCGCGATATTGCTAATATTTTTATCTAATATCAGTACTGTAGTTCATTTTTCATGAGTATACGTTTGAGCATGATTTTTATTATTCATTTGTAAATACAATGACTAACAATCTTGTTGTTGGCTCGTACTTGTGTCAGTCATGACGCTACAGAATTACTTAAAGGTGACTTTTCCACCGACCATTTTAAATGCTGGTGCGCCTCTCACTAACGTATCTCTGGCAAATATCTGGCCGCATTCTGGGCATGTGCAAGGAATCTTGGTGTTGTCTTCGACAATCCGCTCCTTGAAACATTTGATTAAGGCGCCTTTACCACCCTTACGATATTTAAACAGTTGGGCTTTACACTTAGCGCAAAAAACATCGACGGTGCGCGAAGGGCCTTTTTTGTTAGGTTTAGCCATTTAGCGCATAATCCGGATTTATACATTGTATATCTATTGTAACCCGATATATGTCTGAACAATATCGAGATAGCGATTAACTAATGATCGTGACAGCCGTATTTATGGTAATAGACAGTCAGTTATGATGA
>NZ_PJAP01000836.1:0-1576 GCF_002836795.1 Shewanella sp. 11B5
CGTATAACGTAGCAAACAAAGTGCTGCCGATGGATAAGTTACCTGAAACATTACTTGAGGCCTATGAAGGCTTGTTTACCGAACTTATTGAAGATAAAGCCAATACGTATACTCATGCTTGGGATGCATTGCCAGCGAGTGCGCAAAAGTTAATGACTAAAGCAGAGTTTCATGGCTTTTATATTGCCAATGCGTGGATGCAGTTAAGCCGTGTTGCGCAAGAAATTGCTGACAGTGCGGACTCTGAAGAAGAGATGAATAATAACGAATATGATGGTGTATTCGGTCGCTTAGCGGAGCAGTCGTTGAAAGAGTGTTTACGTAAGCTTAAAAAATCACGCACCGACCGTCCATTGTTAAATAGTTTTAAGCTAGTGATGTCGGTATAAATTTACTGTTATAGCGGATACAAAAAATCCCAACTTAGGTTGGGATTTTTTTATGGTTAAAAAGCGCATAACCGTTTCAATTAATGAGTTTTGCTATCACAGTAATGATGATCAGCGCTTTATCATTCTAAAGCGCTGAGTCGTACTTAATCATTGTTAGAATGAGGTACGTTTGTAACGACGATATTCAGGTTCCCAGAAGTTAGCCTCAATCGATTGTTGCAGTAACTCATCGGTACAAGGTAATGCTAAACCTTGATCAATAGCTGCTTTAGCAACAGCAAAAGCAATATATTTACTAACAGTTTGAATATCTTCAAGGCGAGGTAATAGCGAGCCAACACCGTCTTTACCTAATGGTGAACATTCCGCTAAAGCACGACTTGAAGCCATTAACATTTCATCAGATACACGTCTTGCACCACAAGATAATACGCCTAAGCCAATACCTGGGAAGATAAAGCTATTATTACACTGCGCTATCTCAAAAGTTTCGCCATTGACTATTACTGGTTCAAATGGACTGCCCGTTGCCACGAGTGCTTGGCCCGATGTCCAATTAAGGATGTCCTTAGGAGTCGCTTCTACACGACTCGTTGGATTCGATAATGGGAATACTATCGGACGTTTACAATGGCTGTGCATTGCCTTAATGATTTCTTCAGTAAATAACCCTGGAGAGCCTGATACTCCGATAAGTACCGTTGGTTTAGCATTGTTAACTACATCAAGTAACGAGATATTGTCACTGTAATTGTCCCATGCTTCTATCGTGGCACAAGGTTGAGCTAGCTTCTGTTGGAAAGGGAGTAGGTTAGGCATATTATCGAGTAATAAGCCCCAACGATCGACCATAAACACTTGTGAGCGAGCTTGCTGATCGCTAATGCCCTCAGACACCATTGTTGCCACAATCGCTTCGGCAATACCACAACCTGCGCTACCCGCACCTAAGAAGGTGATGCGTTGCTCGCTGAGTTTACTGTTAGCGGCTTTACAAGCAGCCAATAGTGAGCCAACCGTAACAGCTGCCGTGCCCTGGATATCATCATTGAAACTGCAATATTGATCTTTATAACGTTCAAGTAATGGCATGGCATTTTTTTGTGCAAAATCTTCGAACTGAATTAATGCATCAGGCCAGCGACGGCTGACTGCTTGCATAAATTCTTCAACAAATTCAGCAT
>NZ_PJAP01000837.1:0-1574 GCF_002836795.1 Shewanella sp. 11B5
TAATAAAAAATAACTTTTTCTCACGTTAGGTTAAATCGGTTTACAGCTATACCGCTTTTGGTTTCTTTTTTATAGCAGAAAACTAAAAGTTTGATCATGATCACAATTTAGAATTCAATCACTCACTTCTTGTTCAGTCCTTTTGCGCAGTTGCAAAGCTTTTTTGGATCAGTACACTGACGGCTTCATTTAAATCGAGTTTTTGCTCTATAAAAATCGATTTATGCAGTTTGAATATAAACACCGAGAATCATAATGAAAAAAACAGTGTTAACACTGGCGATTAGCGCCATTGTATTTGGGGCAACAACTCAAGTGAACGCGGCAGGTTTCCAACTTGCAGAATATTCAGCGACAGGTTTGGGCCGTGCATTTGCTGGTGAAGCAGCTATTGCAGACAATGCGTCAACTCAAGCGCGTAATCCAGCCATGCTAGCTTATCTAGAAGGCCGCCAAGTATCAGCGGGTGGCATTTATGTTATGCCAAATGTTGATGTGGTTGGTGATGTCGGTATTTCTTCACCGTTATTAGGCTCAGAGCCATTAGTGATTGGTGCTGACGCATACGATGTTGCTGACAATGCATTTGTGCCAAACTTTTATTATTCAAACCAGTTGAATGATCAATGGACTTGGGGTCTAGCGGTTAATTCAAATTATGGTTTAGCAACTGATATTCCGGTAGCGGATGCAGCGGCTATTTTTGGCAGTAAAACCTCAATTACCACTGTCGAGTTTAATCCCAATGTTGCTTTCCGTGTTGATGACTCATTCACTGTAGGTGCAGGCTTACGTGTTGTGTACGGTGAAGGTGAAGTTAGTGCAACCGCTCCAGGTTGGATTGATGCGATTAAAGCTAATCCTAACTTACCTGCAAGCATTAATGCACGTTTACCTTCAGGTGGTACCAATCTAAAGTCAATGGAAGGTGATGATGTTGGCTATGGTTGGAAAGCGGGCGCGAGCTGGCAAATTAACTCAGCAAACCGCATCGGTTTGGCTTATCACAGTAGTGTCGATCTTAAATTAGACGGTCATGTGTCTGGCGTGGCTTATAACGGTGGTCAAAATATTGAAATTGAGGGCTACTTACCTATTGAGTTACCTGCATTTGCGGAACTGGCTTCTTATCATCAGTTAACTGAAAACTGGGCAATGCATGCAAGTGTTAATTGGACAGAATGGAGTGTGTTTGAACAACTAGTGGCGTACTTCCCTGGTGATGTTAAGCCTGTCGGTGGCCTAGAGTCAGACGTGGTAAAAGAAGAGAACTTTAAAGATAACTGGCGTTATGCGCTTGGTACCAGCTATACACTTAATGACCAGTGGACATTACGTGCTGGTATGGCGCTAGATAAAACCGCGGTTGATGACCAACACCGCACCACCACCATTCCAGATTCTGATCGTTTATGGTTCAGTGTGGGTACCGGTTATCAAGTCTCTAAAAATCTGAATGTTGATGTTGGTGTGACTTACATTCGCACTCATGGTGATGCACCCATTACAGAGACTCAGAGCCTGCAAAATATTGCGTCGGTTAGCTTCACTGGTGAAGCAACGGGTGATGTATG
>NZ_PJAP01000838.1:0-1569 GCF_002836795.1 Shewanella sp. 11B5
ATAGCTTATCGCTCTACAACTGCTGCCGTCATTCTTGAAATACAACAAAGTTCACCCGCACTGTTACGAATAAGAACTTCCCAAACCGAACTGCGTTTACCTAAATGCACAGGTTTAGCTGTTGCCGTTAACTCACCATTACGTGACGCTTTTAAATGATTGGCGTTGATTTCTTGGCCGACACAATAATAACGGGTAAAGTCGACTACAAAGTTGGCGGCATAACTGGCTACTGTTTCCGCTAAAGCGACGTTTGCACCGCCGTGAACTATCCCTAATGGATTATGTACAGCTGGATTAGCAGGCATAGTGGCAACCATATAATCATCACCAATTTCGGTAATCTTAATCCCTAATGTTTGCATTAAGGTGCCCTTTCCGTGCATCCCAGCATCTAAGCGAGCACAATCTTCTAAAGTGACAGTGTTAAACCAAATACTCATTCTTAATATCCATCATTATCATTATTAGAAAATTCAGTGTACTGATTAGCTTACCTTTTTGAAAGAGAAACGCGATCAATAACAGTAGCCCATTAAAAAGGAGCCTAAGCTCCTTTTATTGTTATTAAATAAATTTATATGTACGTTAACTCACTAATTCACAATGGCTTTGATAGGTTTGTGCCCAACGCAATAACTCAACTCGGTTACGAGACTCCGTTTTACGGAAAATTGATGAGATATGTGCTTTAACAGTATGTTCACTAATACACAGGCGCTGAGCAATTTCTTTATTACGCGCGCCGCTAGAGACAAGCTGAATAATGGTTCTCTCTCGGCTGGTCAATCTTTGGAGGATGGCAACCGTATCGGCAGGAATTTCAGCACTGGTATCTAACTGCTGGACTAAACGTCTAAAAATTTTACTGATCAATGGACGGTCATACCACAATTCGTCAGAAACCATTTTACGCAAACCAGTCAGCATTAAATCCATGCGTTGGTCACTGTATAATAAACCCCGCACCCCCAGGAGCAATGCAGACTCTTGATCAAGTGATCCACGTTCAACTTGGTATAATGCTACAGGGACATGCTCAACTAAACGCGATACCAACAACGGAATGCCCTTACTATCTAAGGCCGCACCTTTTTGTGAAACAAGATAAAAGTTGTTGGATTTTTTTTCTAACTCAAGCTCAGCAGCGTGCTTTACAATTCGAGTTTTTAAACCGATAGATTCTGCCAAAATAGCTAAATGGCAAGGTGCTGCGATTTGGTGCAAAAACACCAACTCATCAATATTTGAACTCATCACTCTTCTCCCTGAAAAGTACATTATTGCTCAACATACCTTGAGCACATCCTGAGGCTATATACTATACGTAAATGAAATACGTTTACTAGCCTTCAGAACTAGGTTGAGCAGATAGTTTACTTTTTGTCGTTATATTAGAGCATGTGCTTTATTTATTCGTTAACCGCGTTACTTGATAAATCGACTCGCCAAAATAATGGATAATCATGGTAAGTCGGTCACTATCAATCACGATTTTTATAATGAAAACCTTCCTATACAGCAAGCATAGTAAAAATTTGCTAGTTATTATGACTATTATGTAAGTCT
>NZ_PJAP01000839.1:0-1568 GCF_002836795.1 Shewanella sp. 11B5
CAAATCGACCAGACTTAACAGCCAACTCATTACCACATTTAGGGCATTCAGAACCGCTAATAATTTGGGTTTCAATCGACTCATGCTGCACTAGCGGACGGGTATAATCGCAGCTTGGATAGTTATTACATCCCACAAAACTGCCATGTTTACTGTGTTTAACCGACAACTCAGCACCACAAACAGGACAAAGTTCAAACTCTTTCTCCAATGCATGTTCGTGGACAGTAAAAAGTTGCTGATCAATTTTCGACATGGGTTTCTCTGTGAGTAATATTCTATAGACCTAAAAAAGGAGGCTAAGCCTCCTTTCTGTTATGAGTGTAAGCGCCCCTCTGGCTGCTCGAAGATTAAATCTTCCATTTGCTCATAGGCTGACTCATTTCCTGGCACATTAAATAGTACCATTAATACCACCCATTTGAGATCTTCTAACTCTAATGTTGGCTCATCTAACTCCATAACACGGTCAATGACCATTTCACGAGTTTCGACACTGAGTACTTGAATCTGTTCTAAAAAAAGTAAAAAACCACGACACTCAACATCTAATTTGGCCATTTCCGCTTTAGTATAAATACGGAATGAATGTTGTGCATGATTACACAAGTATGGTTTATCACTCTCTTGTAGATCAGCTAAGTGCTCTAACCAAGAAAGTGCTTTGATAATATCAACTTGATGAAAACCCGCACGGGTTAACTCTTTAGTGAGTTCATCTTCATCAACTAATAACTCAATCTCACTATGAACATAATTTTCAAATAAATACATGAGGATATCGAACATGGCTAACTCCTCTTTAGTCTGACGTAACCACCGGGCACAGCTGCAACCCACCCTTGTAATTCAAGTTCAAGCATTTGTATTAACACCAGATCTATCGGTTTCCCACTATCCTCAACTACCGAATCTATCGCGGTAGTTTCATATCCTACACTAGCTAACAGCGGAGGAAATGGCAAATCACTAACATCATTATCCTGTATATGGTGCCGTAGATGCAATTGTTCAAGGTGATAATCTGATAAACAGCCTAATTCTTCTATTATATCGGCAGCAGACTCGACAAGTTTTGCACCATTTTTAATTAAATCATGACAACCTTGGCTATATCCTCCTAACACGGAGCCTGGTACAGCAAACACTTCACGATTTTGCTCCATTGCCAGCCTAGCACTGATTAATGAACCACTTTTACGGCTTGCTTCTACTACCACGGTACCCAGACTTAAGCCACTGACAATCCGGTTACGCCGAGGAAAGTTACCAGCAAAAGGCCCTATACTTGGCCAGTATTCACTGATTACGCAACCGGTATTAATAATGTCATGATACAAGTGTTGATGACGCTTAGGATAAATACACTCTACCCCACAACCCAACACCGCCATGGTCGTTCCATCAACCGCCAAAGTCGCTTTATGGGCTGCACCATCAATACCCGTCGCCATGCCACTAGTGATTGAAAAACCTTGATTAGCTAAATGACCAGCGAGATCTGCTGCCATATCTAAGCCGCCTCGAGAGGCATTACGGCTACCAACAATCGCAATACTCGGTAATAA
>NZ_PJAP01000365.1:0-8154 GCF_002836795.1 Shewanella sp. 11B5
GATAACCTCTGCTTAAAATAACTCGTCATTCTCAAGTAAATTATTGAGTTCTTTTTCCACTTTAATTCTAATTTCATGCTCAATTTTAACATTTAAGTTAATGACAATTGGCTTGTCTGGTGGCTCTATCTTTACGGTAGGCGTACAAGCTGATAACCATAACGATGCCATTATGGTGCTGATACTGACTAAATATGTCGATGAATATTTCACGTGGACGATCCTTTTATGCTGCTATTGGACTTTTGCTTCAATTTTGCTTTGTAGCTGATTACCGATCTGAGTACTTTTGTATAATTGAATTAAGTTTTCTTGGTGAGAGTAATTAAGGTGAACAGGGCGCTCAATGTCACGGCTGTTACCTTTTACTGCAATATTAATCTGTGCATCGCCGTTGGGTATCATGTCAAAGGTGCTCGACAATTCAGTATAGTTAAGATGCTCAAGTGCGGTAAAGACTAATCCAAGATAAGGCTGAGATAATTCTAGCTGATCCATTGCAGGATTTCCGGCAACTTCAATTAATCCTCCAGGTGCTCGCGCAGCCAGTTTGCCACCAGTAACAGTCACTTTGCCATCAACCAGTACCGCGGGTAATACGCCATCAAATAAGCCATTGGCTTTAACACCCACTTGCGGTTGCTCTTCTAAGAATTTTTCTAGACTCAACCCTTGTAATAATAAGTATCCATAAGATTTATCATGCAGTTTTAGCACAAACTCAGGTAATAAAAAGCGTCCATCAAGCATGTCGCCGCTGGCGGTAAGGTTGATGTTGGTCTCGCTTAACCCTGTAACTTGCTGTAACCAATTGGCCGGTGCTTTATTGCCGTCTTTGTTAAGTTCGATATCGGCATTCAAATTTAAGTTTGTTAGCGATAAACCAAGCTTAGCTTGCTGCAAACTGATTGCGGTTTGTGGGCAGACTAATTGACTGTGGGCAAAGTGTTTCTCTGCTGCTGGAGTATTAGGGCCATCGTGAGTTTGCTGCCAGTTAAATTGACATTGGGCAAACACGTCACCACCGTTAAAGGTTTTATCTTCCCATTGACCTGACAAAGATGACAACTGTTGTTGAATTTTCATTTCAAACTGACTGGTGTTGCCTATTTCGCTTAACGCAAAACCTGCGATTAGTTTGCTGTGGCCTTGAATTGTAAAGTTATCTGGCAGGGGTTGGACTTTTTGTAATGTCTTGATTGCTGTTTCAATATCGGTATCAAAAGTCCATTGGCCAGCTAATGATAATGGGCTTTTTTTATCGGCAAATTTAAGTAAGTGATAACTGCTTAAGTTAAGGGTGTCGAGTTGCCATTGTTCGCTACCGACCAGTAATCCTTTGGATAAATTGAGTTGCTGAGTAACCGTAATCTTATACAGTGCAAGTAGTGGTTGACGGCGACTTTTTCCTAGTTGCTTGGTGATATCGAGTTTATTGATTCGCCAAGCGATGTCGTTGGTTGCAGGGTTTTGTAGCCAACGTTCTAGCGACTTGTCGATGGGCTCATCCTGAAGTAACGCTAAGGTTATGCCTTGATTGATAGCAATATCGGCTTTTTTAACCGAGGCCAGTGTAGTCGATAGCTTACTGTTGTCCACTTGGGTAGCTTGTTGAACGATCATTTGGCCAATTTGCAGCGTAAACGGAGATAGATTGAGTTGAGTATTATTTTGTTTGAATGACATGGTCGAGGTGTCATTGAGTACAAGCTCGAATGATCCCAATTGTGCTGAGGTTTTTTTGGTCTGCTTGGTATGTTGTTCATTCTCACTGTTAATACTGCGCAATATACTTGTGTTGTTGACAGCTACGCTGGAGCTTGGCAGTAATGATAGTTCGAGTTGATGTTGTTGCCACTGCGATATTTGACCGATTAGACTCACTTTAGCATCAGACAAAGACAACAGCTCTAACGGGATCTCAGGGAATAAGGCTTTAATATCGATAAGACTTGTAGCCATTGTGGTTACTGGTGTTGGTTCGGATACATTCTCACTGGACGTTACAGTTATATCGTCAGCGGCGAGTGTGTTGATTGGCTGTTGTTCTGTCTTGGCTGTTCCTTCCAGGGTCGACAATGCCATACCCCAATCGAAGTGGCTGCTAAATTGTTGATGACTATTGAATGTGGTGTGCGCCAGCTTTAATTTGCTTTGGAGCAATAACCCTTCAATGCTGACGCTTAGGTCAGGAATTGACACCTGCAGAGGTAGAGCATCATTTTGCAGCGGGATAACGACTTCAATAGGATAAGCCATGTCGACATCGATGCTGGCTAGCTGAGAAGTCGATTTAGGGGTTAATTTGTCAATGATATGAATTATTTGATTGGCGTTCTCACCAGTTAATAATGCAATTAATTTACTTCTGTCGTCTTGTGAGGGCGACAGTTGATAATTTAGCGGTGCAATATCTAATTTTACTGCGAAGGCATCAGTGGTTTTACTGTTGTCTAGTGAAGCCGTTACAGGGTAGTTGCCCAAATTCAACATTGCTTTAACAGGTTGTTGCGGCGAAAAATAAACACTGGGCCACAGTTGTGAGTGCAAAGATAAACCGTCTATTGATTGCTGGCTGCTCATCTCGCCGCTGATTAAGTTAATTTTACTATTGGCCGTCCATTGGCCTTCGATGGTGACTTGTTGTTGACGAATAGGTTGTAGAAGTTGTAATAGCTGCTTATGCAAGCCATAAAGCATATTATTGCTTTGCACTTGTTGTGATTGCTGCTTATTGTTTAATAAGTTT
Source organism: Shewanella sp. 11B5 (assembly GCF_002836795.1). Lineage (NCBI taxonomy): Bacteria > Pseudomonadati > Pseudomonadota > Gammaproteobacteria > Alteromonadales > Shewanellaceae > Shewanella > Shewanella sp. 11B5. The sequence continues at coordinate 2,750 of NZ_PJAP01000365.1, forward strand.
AAATACTGTTCTAACGAATTAAGTCCTTGATAGCTTAGCCCTAAATCAACTAGGGTGTTAAATTGCCAGGCACGCTTGTCTAAGGTGGCATCTAGGCTAAATAGCGGGAAATCATTAAAGCGCCACAAGGTATTTAGTTGACCTTTTTGGGTCAAGGTAAGCTTGTCCATCTTTAAAGTGTGTTGCTGTGGGAGATCTTTATCCAGCACTGGCAGCTTAATGTTAATTTCACCTAACTCAATCGTAGGTAATTTTGCGAGGTTGAGTTGCATCGCCGCTGGTGATTCTTCAGTTTGTTGTGATTGACGAATGAAAAAACTGTCACCTAAATCAACGTACACACTTTGGGTTTTGATACTAACGATATCGTCGGCGTTGATTTGTTGGTTTTTAAGAATTTGCAGGCTGTCGCGTAGCTCAAGATTAAACTCTTGGATGGCAATATGACTATCTTCAATTTTTAAGACTAATCTGGGGATCCGAATATGATTAAATGAGACATATTCGGCATCAAAATTAAGCACTTCTATGTGGTTGTCGGCCAATAAGTTGTTGAGTATTTTGACCGTAAGAGGTTTGGCATTTTCGATAATGGCCCACACTAACGCTACCGTACAAAACAGAACAAAGAGTAAAATCTTGTTAAGGGTCGATATGCGCAATAGTGACTCGCTTTATGTTTGCTTGTTCATGGATAACGATGTGCCCGTTAATAATGTCGCTTTTTTCATTTGAATTTGACTACAAGATTGATTAACACGCTCATGGTCATAACTTTATTCATTATCTGATCTTCAACCGAGATAATATGTGTGTCAGCAGTTGTTGATTAACCGTCATTTTTGATTGAAATTTTTGGCTGTTAAATAATCAAATAGCCCAATAAACAATTGTTTGCTTAATATCGTGTACACAGAGGTTTAATCTTATGTACATTGAAAACTTAATCTTATGCACATCAAAGTGTTAATTAGCTTAACATGGTATTAGCTGCAGATTGTTAAAATATAATACATTATTAATCTCGGTTTTATGCAGAGAAAACATAATAAAAAAGGCGCTCATTAGCGCCTTTCATTTATCTTAACATTCAAGATAATAAGTTACTGTTATTTATCCAAGCAATGGCTCTACAACCATATGTTGAAGCTCAATCGGTGCAATTGCATGCAGAGCATCCATAGCCGCGCCGACCAAGGTAATTTTACCTACTGATGATTCAACTAATACCGCGCGCTTTATTTCGCTGTATTGACGGTTATTGCGGATTAAATTGGATAGAGCCATTTGCATCGGTTGCATTGATGGATTGAATGCCGCACTTTCAGCATAACGACCACAGAAAGTGGCGCCATCGTTGGTTTCTAATACTACAGCTGCATTATTATTAGTGTAGGGTGCGTAACTGAGGCCCATTTGATCAATGGCTTCGATGATCATTGGGTCATCTGAATCACAATTAAATTCTTGCTCGCGCTTACATAGCAATGGCACTGTCACATCTAAGTCTGACGGTCCAAACGCATAAGGTAAATAATGCGCTAATGTTTGGGTCTCTTGATTTGGCAGGTGAATATTAATCTTACTGCCATTGACCAGTTCGTTCATAAATTGACGACAATGACCACAAGGGCTGAAATTTACAATAATATCAACAATTTCAGTTTCACCGCTCAACCATGCATGGCTGATGGCACTTTGTTCTGCATGAACACTGTGAAATAACGCTTCACCGGGTAATTCTAAATTAGCGCCCATGTACAAGTCGCCACTGCTACCTTTTGCAATAGCGCCGACATAAAACTCACTTATTGGAGGGTTAGCGAGTGCTGCGGCAATAGGTAATAAATCCATAAGCACTTGTTGCTCTGTTTTACCACTTGCATTAACTAGGCCTGCAAATTGACTTGCATCAATATGACCGCAAAATTGGTCATGTAATAATGGTACCAGCGCATTGGCCAAAGGCTTGTCTAGTTGAGTAATGCTCTCTAAAAAACGATTTTGCATTCCCTTAATCCTTAGATGAAATAAATTGGATAAAAATAAAATTTACTATAACGACTGTAAATATTGATATAGGGCTTTTAATAGCTTTTGTTTGTGTTCATTCTCGCTGGTTTCTTCAACCAGGTTTTCGAGTTTAATCACATAATCGGCATCCGATAAGCGTTGTTGACAGAAATCTCGCCATTTACGGGCTTCACTGTCGCTTAATGTTTCTGGATAATTACGTGCCCGAAAACGAAATAACATTTCATTGATCCGTGGATCATCAAACTGCAATGCTAATGCCGCTAAATTATGTGGTGCGGTATGGCAAATAATGTCTATTTTGGTTTTATCAGCATGGCTGAAAAATCCACCGCTATATAGCATTAAATCAGGATCGGTTATCGCTTTACGATCTGATTCAAGTTCAAATACTTGGTTAAGCTTTTCGCGCAATTCTGGATGGTTTTTTAAGCGTTTATATTGCTCACGTGCGAATGCTTTATCAAACTGTAATTTTTCAGCTACCTCGTCGTCAAGTAATTTTGGCGAACCGATAAAAGGACACTTGTTGAGGTGGATCTGTTTGAGTGGTATCGCGAGCTCGTTTTCAGCTAAATTTTGACGCGATGTATACATGCGGTCGTTTATTTCTTGAGCTGATAGTTCTAATAATGGTGAGATGTCCATGGCCAAATTAATGCATATCACCGCATTTTTATTAGTTGGGTGATACGCCACTGGCGCAATTAATGTAGTACAGCCTTGTAACGCGCTAATCTTTGAACTGACATGAACCAAAGGTTGCATTTTTAGGACATCAATATGGTCTGCAACTGCTTGTTTACGTCTTAAATTAAAATAGTATTCGTACAACTTTGGGTGTGTCTGCTTTATCAATTTAGCCATTGCTATAGTGGCATAAACATCTGACATGGCATCATGCGCTTTTTCATGACTTAAGCCATTCGCCTGGGTAAGCAACTCAAGCTTAAAACTCGGTGAGCCATCTTCTTTCTTTGGCCAATTAATTCCGTCTGGGCGAAATGCATAGCAAGCCCGAACCAAGTCAATGATATCCCAACGAGAATTACCGTTTTGCCATTCTCGCCCATAAGGGTCGATAAAATTACGATAGAAACCATAACGACTGACCTCATCATCAAAACGTAATGAGTTATAGCCCACAACACAGGTGTTGGGTTGGCTAAACAGCGTATTAATACGTTTCATGAACTCAGCTTCTGGTACACCCTTAAGGTTGGCCAGTTGTGGAGTTATCCCCGTAATTAATATGGCTTCAGGAGACGGTAAATAGTCAGGCGCGAGTTTGCAATAAAAGGTTTCAGGTTCGCCGATAATGTTGAGTTCTAGATCGGTTCGAATACCCGCAAACTGAGACGGACGATCTTTGCTTGGGTTTGCCCCGAATGTTTCATAATCGTGCCAGAATAACGTGGGTTGAATTGCGTTAGCCATAGTAAATATAAGATCCTTTTCGCGATTAGAACAATGTTAACATTTATCAGCATAAAAAAATGATAATGAGGTAGCCTTCAATATGATTTTTCTAATATAACCTTGTTTACTGATGACTAATGTGGATTTGCTGGTTACAATTTAGTGAAGTAACAAAGGAATATTGTATGCATCATCATGTATTTACTCAACCAAGTGTTAGTGAAATAACTCAACCGACGGCGTTGACACTTCGTTTACCAGACAGTGTGAGTGATTTATTAGTACTATCAACGATGAGTAATCCTTTAGTTGAATTTGTGGTTAGTCAAGTTGAGCATAAGCAAACAACACTCATTTTACGTGTCCAACCGTTTTTGACTTTTGCTTTTGAGCATACACCAACAAATATTAAAACGCCGACTCAACCACGATTCGTGGGGCAGGGGATTAAATTATATCCTTCAATGGGAGTTGCTCCACGTGTGTGTATTGAGCAACTCAGAAATGGAGTGACGATTAATATTCACGCTGATGGAGATGTTCATTTTAGCGTATCTGCCGAAGCCCGTTTTGAACTAGTGACGTTAGAAAATGACTTGCGGATATTGAGTGAACCTCAAGCCCTAGTAATGGCTAAAGCGATATTAGGACGTAAGTTTGATTATGATGAGCCTTCTACCATGCTTGCGGTTCACATAAGTGAGTTAGAGCAAGTTCGACGAGAATTACGTGATTATCTTCGGGGCGAGTCGGGCAAAATCCATCCAGGTGTCTCAACTGAGCTACTAAAACTCGATCATTTATTGCAAAATAAGCATCAATGGTTATTACGGACATATCATCAGTCATTAGAGCGTTCAAATTTAGGCCGCTCGTCTAATGAACAATTTTTTAATAATGAACAATTACAACGTAAATTGGATTGTTTTGAACTTTTAGCCCCTAAAGACGTGTCGGAAATGGTCAATAAGCTGTGTGATGACGATCTTTAATTTTTCAGTAACTCTAGAGCCCACCCATGTCTTATATTTGCCCTATTTGTAGCGCACCATTAGTACAACAACAAAATTCTTGGCAATGTGAACAGCGCCATCAATTTGATTGTGCTAAAGAAGGTTACGTTAATTTACTGCCTGTACAAAAAAAGAAAACTAAAGATCCCGGTGATAACAAAGAAATGATGATCGCTAGACGAGAGTTTCTTAATCAAGGCTTTTATCAACCGTTAAGCGACAAAGTAAATCAGTTAGCGCTAGAATTTGCTGGAGATGCTACTAAGGTGCTCGATATAGGTTGTGGCGAAGGGTATTACAGTCATCGATTATTCGAAACGTTGCAATCTGTGGTTAACCCCCAGAGTGAGTTTTATGGTTTAGATATTTCTAAGTCTGCCATTCGCTATGCGGCTAAACGCTATTCTGGGTTACATTTTTGTGTGGCAAGTGCATTTGAAATGCCTTTTGCTGATGACAGTTTTGATTTAGCGATACGTATTTATGCGCCGTCTAAAATTGAAGAGTTACAGCGGGTGATAAAACCAACCGGAATACTCATTACCGTTTCTCCTGGGCCGATGCATCACTATGCGTTAAAACAGAAAATTTATAGTGAACCCAAATTGCATCCACAAGAGCCTATGGTGTTAGATGGCTTTACTTACTTAGGACACCAAGCGTTAGCCTATTCATTAACACTAACTCGTGCGGAAGATATTGGTCATTTCCTTAATATGACACCTTACGCATGGAAATTGAGTGATTCACAGAAGTCTCAGATAATAGAGCAAGGGCTCGAGTGTGAGATAGATTTTAAAATCGAAATTCATAAACGCGAACAATAAACGATCAGATAATTGATATAAATAACTATTTGATGCTCAAAGATAAACCGTTTTGTCATGACACTAATTAAATACCATTGTTTGGTTGATCTTTGTTGACTTATCCCGAAAA
>NZ_PJAP01000840.1:0-1561 GCF_002836795.1 Shewanella sp. 11B5
TTGAAGTTACTTATTCCCTCAATTTATCAGTAAACATGGCATGTGTTACTTGCTAAACAGTTGAACAGCGTACTTACAATTACAATATATCGCTGTGATGTTTTTTAAATTTGATCCCATTACTGATTATCGTAATGGCCACCCATTTTAAGGAGGATGCCTTGCTGGATAAGCTAGGTGGTATTGCCCTAAATGCAGATGCTGTGTCTTGGTTGCTTAAGCCAAAAGATTTTAAGCAAGCCTTACTTACTAAAATTGCATCGGCAACATCTTCAATTTACATCGCAGCATTATATGTTGAAGATGATGAAGCTGGCCGTGAGGTATTACAGGCGTTATTAGACGCAAAAAACCAAAACCCACAATTAGATATCAAAGTGTTAGTTGATTATCATCGTGCACGCCGAGGCCTAATAGGTCAAAAGGGTGACAGTGGTAACTATATTTTATATCGTCAATTAATGGATCAAGCATCGCACCCGTTTGATATTGTCGGTGTACCGGTAAAGTCTCGCGAATTTATGGGTGTACTGCATCTTAAAGGTTTTATCATTGACGACACTGTTATTTACAGTGGTGCGAGTATTAACAACATTTATTTACACGAGCAAGAAAAATACCGTTTCGATAGATACCATGTTATCGATTGTCCTGAACTAGCACGCAGTATGCGTGACATGATAAAGCAGGATATTGTTAGCGATCCTGCCGTGAGTGTTTTAAGTCAAGCGGCAGACAATGAAGATAACCCTGAAAAGAACGATGTAAAAAGTTTTAAACATCGTCTATCACAGGCGCGTTATCAGTATACCTCTACAACAGTGGGTAATCGTGTTACGCCATTGATGGGTTTAGGTAGAAAAAACAACGAATTAAATGACACTATTGTTAGGTTGGTTGATTCGTCGACTAAAGAGTTGTTTATTTGTACGCCTTATTTCAACCCGCCGACAATTTTAACTCGTGCATTAGCAAGACATCTGCGTGATGGCAAAAAAATTGATATTGTTGTCGGTGATAAAACGGCGAATGACTTCTACATTCCGCCGGATCAAGATTTTTCAACGATTGGTGCGTTGCCGTACATGTACGAGCAATCACTGCGTAAATTTGCCAAAAATCAGCAATGGGCTATTGAGAACGGACAACTGAATATTCATCTATGGAAAGATGGTATTAACAGTTTTCATTTGAAGGGCATCAGCGCCGATAATAGAAAACATCTGATAACAGGTTCGAACCTAAACCCACGAGCGTGGGCATTGGATTTAGAAAATGGCTTATTATTGCATGATGAGTCAGGATGCTGGAAAGAGTCGTTTATCCAGGAGCAGCAATATATCTTGCTACACACTGAGCGATTATTCCATTACAGCCAAATTGATACTTTGCAGAAATACCCTAAACCGGTGAAAAAAATCATGAATCGAATTCGCCGTTTAAAAGCAGACTTTTTATTACGCCGTATTCTATAATTTCCTCCTAATGTATTTATCAGTTCATCACCAATATTGGTGATGAACTTTTTTCATCTCAGAGTTACCAAATGTCAGAACTGCCG
>NZ_PJAP01000841.1:0-1560 GCF_002836795.1 Shewanella sp. 11B5
CGCGGCTATGTTCAATGGCTTCGGCTGCTTCGATCAAAGATGAATCAGCAGATATTACTCGGCTGTCATCCCATTTTAACACCTGCAATTGAGTATCAAGATCTGCAGTTCTGAAAACGTCATAACGACGCACTGTACCTAAATATTTATCGTTTTGATCGACTAAAAAAAGATGGTCATTACAATCTAAGTCAATACGACGAAAAAAGCGTTGTCCTTGTGCTACGGTAGATGTAAGACTTAATGCCAACATCTGGTGATCAGCATAACGACCGATTTCATTTTCAGAATATTGGTCATATAGTTCGAAATGCTTACGCTGACGTTCACCCATCTGTGCTAATGCACGATCGGTAATGTTGTCAGGTAATGAATCACTCCATTCAATAAGGTCTTCAGGACTTAATTGAGAAAAGAGTAAGTCTAATTCCTCATCAGGCATTTTCTTAACAATGCCTAAACGAGGATCGGCGCGCATTAAGTTTAGAACGTCTACACGCTCTTCAACATCGACTTGCTGCCAACGTTCATAACGTTCATCAAGCGGTAACGATTCTAATAATAAAGCAATTGTGCCTGGTTCTGCTTCAGTCAAGATTTCACTGAACACTTCGGCCTGTTCATCACCTTCGGCTTCAGTTAACAAATGTACCACGTGACTGACATCAGCCTGTGGTTGTGAACTGGTGTCGATTTCATCTTCAGAACTAAGTTCGTTCTTTAATTCACTCATCAGCCCGCCCTTAATTCTTGATAGTAAAATATGCGCAACTATATTGAAATTGGTATTGATAAGCAAACAGATAAATTAGGTTGCCAACAACTTAATTGCCAGCTAAGCACTTTCCCATTATAGTTTACCTTTCATATAAAGGAGCATCACATGACCGCAGCAATTTACCCTATTTCCGTAAAAGACATTCAAGGCAATGATGTTGTTATGGAGAGTTTTAAAGATAACGTTTTGCTTATTGTTAATACTGCAAGTAAATGTGGCTTCACTCCACAATACAAAGCACTTGAAACACTATATCAACAGTATAAAGATCGCGGTTTAGTTATTTTAGGTTTTCCTTGTAATCAATTCGGCAAACAAGAACAAGGTAATGAAGATGAGATCAGTCAATTTTGCGAACTAAACTTTGGCGTGACATTCCCATTATTTAGTAAAATTGAAGTCAATGGCAGTAACAGCCATCCGTTATATCAACATCTTAAAAAGTCTGCCAAAGGCCTTTTAGGTAGTGAGTCGATAAAATGGAACTTCACTAAGTTTTTAGTCGATAAACAAGGAAACGTGATTGAACGATATGCACCAACCACAAAACCAGAAGATCTTAACGCTGTCATTGAAAAACTGCTTGGATAACAAGAACTTCTATAGCGTAATTGAGTACCGAGAATCAATGAAAGTGGGTTTGGGTAATTGATGTCATGTTAATCACCCAGCTTTTTAGCCACAGCTTAGTACGAGACGATATTCATCAATAGCAGTACGTAAACGACATAAATTCATTACAAAAGTGTAAGTTTTAAGTCACTGATAAATAATCAGTATAA
>NZ_PJAP01000842.1:0-1557 GCF_002836795.1 Shewanella sp. 11B5
GTGTTAAATACAAGGACCTTAATTGTATTTTTCGGCAATTAACAACAACCTTCACGCTAATGATGGACTACTGACTTATGATGACTTTGCACGGTTTTGCCGCGAGCAACTATTACAACCTAGTGAAACATGTACTGCTATATAAACAACTGCCATTTACAGAAAACCTTATTTACGGTGGTAGTGAAAAGCTATTGGCAATCAGCCCCGCTGGCAAAGTACCTGTAATCACAACGCAAGAAGGTCTTTACCTGTCAGAGTCGAGTGTCATCTGTGACTTTATCGAAGAAACCTACCCTGCAATGCCGCTATATCCTGAAAACGCGGGAGAACGTGCTGTTGTACGTCAAATAATGAAAATGGCAGAGTTGTATTTTGAACTGCCTAGCAGACGACTCATACCTTATGTATTTTCAGGTACCGAAATACCTGAGTCAGTTAAAGTTGAAGTCCGCCAGGTATTAACCCGTGGCGTTACAGCCTTAAGTCGCTTGTGCCAGTTTTCACCTTGGATTGCAGGTGAACAATTCACCATGGCAGATATCTACGTTTATTACGTCAACACCATTGTGAGCGCGTTTGGCTCGAGCCAGCTTAACTGGGATGTACTGGCAGAAATACCAGGCATGAAACAGTGGAGCGATGCCATGAGCCAAACGGTTATTGCCCAACAGGTAGAAGCAGATCGCCTCGCAAACATGCCCGACTTTATGCAAAAAGTGAAAGCTCAAATCCAAGCCGCGAGCGCTGGATAACACAGACTCGATACGAATTGATAGTTGATAGTAGCGATAAAAGCATCTAACACTGATGTTTGATTTGAATTACGAACAGAAACAGCCAATTCAATATAGTGATTGGCTTAAAAATTAATTATTTTGCAGGAGCAGATCCCAATGACAGATACCAATATCCAACTGACTTCATTAATCAGCGAAGACAATAAATTAACACTCGCATTAAAAAACATCGACATACCACAACCCGGTGCCGATGAAGTGGTTATTCGCATTGAAGCTGCACCATTAAACCCGTCGGACTTAGCGGTGCTATTCAGCGTCGCGGATATGACAACAGCGGCACAAGCAGGCACTGAAAAAAGCCCAACGATTGTTGCCGATGTTCCGGCTAAATTTATGTCAGCAGTTAAAACCCGAGTCGGTAAAGCCATTCCAGTGGGTAACGAAGGTGCTGGTACCGTTGTCGCAGCGGGTTCATCGCCTGCAGCGCAAGCATTAATGGGTAAAACTGTTGCTGTCATTGGCGGTGGTACGTATCGTCAATATCTCTGTGCCAATGTGCAAAGCTGCTTAGAATTAACACAAGGTACTACGGCTAAAGAAGGCGCATCTTCTTTTGTTAACCCGCTCACCGCATTAGCAATGGTCGAAACAATGCGTGCAGAAGGCCATAAAGCCATTATTCATGCAGCGGCGGCATCTAACCTCGGCCAAATGTTAAACCGTATTTGTATTGCCGATGGCGTTGATTTAATTAATATCGTCCGTAAAGCAGAACAAGAAACACTGTTACGTGACATGGGCGCTAAATATATTG
>NZ_PJAP01000843.1:0-1554 GCF_002836795.1 Shewanella sp. 11B5
TACTTTCAATATATTACAAAATATGAGCATTTAAGGCTCTACGTTACAATTTTTGATAATGATATTATTTAAATCGAGCCTATCCTTGTAAGCTATAGCATAAATCGAGATACTAGATAAAAATAATAATATCAGCTGTAAAAAGAGCCTTATGTTAAAAATGAATTCCATTAAAGTATTGCCTGTACTTCTACTGTTCATTCTCACCGCTTGCGGACAATCAGATGAGTTTGGTCAACCTCAACTCACACCAGAACAAGTTTCTTTGGGGTTCTTCGAAGCTATTTATGTCGATCGTGATGTCGAGAAAGCTAAAAAGTTTGTCGCACCTGACATCCAAGAGATTATGGATCATTATCATATTGCATCAGCGGTACAACGACATGTATTAGGCTTATCCATGAAACAGGTGACGATGTCTATTGATGAAATTGATATCGACTTCTTCCGAAAATTTACCGACGACGTTACTGTCATCGTTAAAATGCAAGGATTAAAAGGTGGAAGAAATTGGATTGATGATCGAACCATTCGTCTGCATAAACAAGGCAATACCTGGGTGATTGTTGAAATATTACCCGAAAAAGGTCGTATTGAAGGTTAGTATTGAGTCAAAGCATATTACCAAACTTAGCTAGTTTTAGTTTAGTCATGATGGAAGATCAAAACAATTATCACTGATTACAGATATACACCGCTATGCGATATGTTTAAGTATTATTGAAAAAACCGATTATTAGCAATAACCAATAAAAATAGCAGCCTAGGCTGCTATTTTTATTTTTTTGTCGGAGTATTTAATGCAACAACTAAGTTGTCAAAGCATTAATCAGCTCGTTCAATCGTCTTATTCTTCGTCAGAAGGTAAAGACTCTAACACGTCATCTTTCACTTGATAGTAAGCGTTTTCGTATTCATGAACTTCCATAATAACTCCAATCTTTTAGGTCGTTTTGTAGGTGTAGGCCTGTCTTTTTATAAACAACAACACGATATTGAATCCTTAATACTGACGACATCGTGTTAATGCTGGGGGGATGACATTTGCCTTACAGAGAGAAGAGTACCAATCACTTTCTTCTTGGCGCTAAGTATATCAATAGTCAGATCACTTTCAAACCACAATTACGAAAAACTTTCAGTTCTGTTTTGCGGATAGTCTAAATGTGTCTTTAAATTGAGATTTTGCACTAAAAAACAGAAAGTCTTTCAGAAATTACAACATGCTCGACGTGACAACGTACAAACGTATTGCGACACAAGTCGACGGTTCCATCGCTGCTGTTAAGGCTAAATGCCGATGACAATGCCTCTATTACAGCAACTCAAACCCTATAGTTCTGATTATTTATTGAAAGAATAATGCCCTTAAAAGACGAAGCACAACATAATGAAGCACCTGAGAGCTTCACTCAAAAATAACGCCCAGCACCCATCCTGCACTATCAAAGCATTTAACACATACAGCTAAGCTTTTGGCTTAGAATTAATAGTTAAAGCTGATGAGTTCTTAGTAAATGACAGGTCTTACAGACATCAGTAGAAAATGAATCA
>NZ_PJAP01000844.1:0-1554 GCF_002836795.1 Shewanella sp. 11B5
TTTAATTGAGGTGAGGCGCGGGTCATCACACCAAAGGATAAATTTATTAATAACAACGCAACAATAGCCGAAATCGACATCGTTAACGCAGAGCCAAACATAAAACTTCCCCAATCAGCAAGCGCACGATAATTGGCAATTGATATACCTTGATTTGAAATAGGAATGGTTTCAAAACTGGCCACCAACATCCGTATCATTAACAAATGGCCGTCAACGGCTAAAAAGATAAGCGTTGCCAATAATAGAAAAAAGTTACTCACAACAGGAGTTTGCTCGCCAGAACCAGGATCGACCATGGAGGCAAAACCTAAACTGGTTTGCATACCAATTATTTGCCCTGTTAATACAAATGTCTGCATCACCATTAAGGTCACAAATCCCATGGTGACGCCAATTAAAATTTGCTGAGCAATGACAAAAACGGAACTCAATGCCAGTAACTCGACGTTTTCAATAGGGGGTAAAATAGGCGCCACGGCCATCGTTATCGCTACAGATAACATCAATCGAACTCGAGCAGGAGTAGTATTGGCGCCAAATACCGCCATCACCATGAGCATGGATGAAATACGAAAAAACGGCAAAAGATATGCGGCGATTGTTTGACTGATTTCATCAAACAAAATATCCATGGCTTAACCTATAACCTGTGGGATGAGATTAACCATCTCAAAGAAAAAATCCATCATGGTTTGCACTAGCCAATGGCCTAAAAACATCAACGCGAATAACGTCACCAATAAACGTGGTAAAAAGCTTAAGGTTTGTTCGTTAATGGATGTCGCGGCCTGAAATACCGCCACAATTAAACCGATGAATAAGCCTGGTAAAATAATCGCTGACACAATTAATACGATAACCGATAGTGCTTCTCGAAAGATATCAATGAGCGATTCTGGAGACATAAATACGCGGCCTTATATTCCGAAACTATTCGCTAATGTGCCCATCACTAAGCCCCAACCATCGACGAGTACAAACAACATAATTTTAAATGGCAATGACACAATCATCGGTGACAACATCATCATACCCATGGCCATTAGAATACTGGCGACGACCAAATCGAGTACTAAAAAAGGCACAAACAGCATAAAGCCGATTTGGAACGCCGTTTTAAGTTCACTGGTAATAAACGCTGGGATCACCACGCTCATTGGTGCTTGCTCAGGAGATTGAATATCCTTATAGCCAGAGATTTCAATAAATGTTTGTAAGTCAGTGGTACGCACTTGCGATAGCATAAATGTTTTAATCGGTTCTTTGCCAACATCATAAGCTTGCGTTAACGTCATGGTTTCATTGATATAAGGCTCTACAGCTTCAGCATAAATCTTATCAAAAACCGGCGCCATAATAAAAAAAGTCATGAACAAACTGATGCCTATCAATACCTGATTAGAAGGTGTTTGTTGTAAACCTAAAGCTTGTCTTAATATCGATAGCACAACAATAATGCGGGTAAATGAAGTGAGCATTATCACCATTGCAGGAATAAAACTCATTGCTGTCATCAGCAATAAAATCTGCATGGTTACCGAATATTCAGTT
>NZ_PJAP01000845.1:0-1552 GCF_002836795.1 Shewanella sp. 11B5
GATTAAAGCGTTGTTGTTGCTGTAAGCCTTTACGTAAGCGATCTTTAGCTTGTGTAGCAGATTCAGATAACGGTGCAAGGGCTTCTATTAAAATGAGTTTATGGATGTTGTCAGCAAGACATGCATTATAAGCTGACGCCACAATGCCGCCGAGCGAATGGCCTAATAAGATAATGGGACCTGTTTCTTGTGACAGAGTATGGATCACGGCTTGTAGGTCGTAAATATAATCAACCCAATGCAAAGGATAACGCCCGGGACGATGATCTGATAATCCATGCCCTGGCCAATCGATACATATCAGTTGGAATTTATCGAATAACCCTTGCTGGGCAAATGCCTGCGCCAAGGGGATAAAACTGTCAACATTATCAAGCCAACCATGCAAAGCCAATATTACTGGCTTATCGGCTTGACCATATCGTTTAGCAGCAAGAGTAATATGAGCCAACGGCAATTGAATTTCTTCTACATCAATGTTCAACATTGTTGGCTCACTTTGTAATAATTATTTAGCGGCTGTTTTGGTAAATTTGATTGTCATACGATCACTTTCACCAATATCAAGGTACTTCTGTTTATCTTGATCACCCAACGCTAAACGCGGTGGTAATGTCCATACACCTTTCTCATAATCTTTACTGTCTTTAGGATTAGCATTTACTTCAGAGCTGCCGGTTAATTCAAAACCGTATTTATTGGCCAATTCAACCATTTGATTTTGATCCATATAGCCACTTTCTGCCGCCATACCGATATTAGCTCTGTGTTCAACAATACCTAATGAGCCTCCGACTTTTAACACGTCATGAGCAGCTTTGAATACACCTTCCAACTCTCCTTTCATTGCCCAATTGTGCAAGTTACGGAATGTTAATACGTGGTCTGCAGAATTATCTTTACCCAATGAAAACTTAGCCGGTGGATCTAACGTTACAAACTGTACATTGCCTAGACTGGCTTTGTTATCGCTGACCCATTTTTCAAACTTTAGACCCGCCGATTTGTAATAAGCTGTTTGACGGTTTTCTTCTGCCGGTTTTGTTTCAAAATTAGCAGCAACATATTGACCTTTTTCAGCTAAGTAAGGCGCTAAAATCTCAGCATACCAACCACCACCAGGCCAAAGTTCAATTACAGTTTGTTCAGGCTTCACATCAAAAAATGCTAATGTTTCAGCAGGATGACGATATTGATCACGTAATTTATTATCTGCAGTACGAAACTCGCTAGCCACTGCTTTAGCAAGGGCGGAATTAACCTGCGGTGCCGTCACTTTTTTATCGGCCATACTATCGGCTGCGTATATTGCAGTTGACATACCTAAACTTGATAAGCCAATTAAGGCTCCTAACATCATGTTACGTTTCATTTTGACACTCCCTTTTTTCGATCAACTTTACGCCAACAGAGCAACAGCATAAACCCGCTAAAGGCGAGCCATGTTATTACCCATATCCATGCAGGTAGCCAAGTCATTTCAGCTAACATAACCGCATCGCCTTGGCCGCTTAACCCTAATAACACCATCGGACTTGCCATGGCATTTAAA
>NZ_PJAP01000846.1:0-1544 GCF_002836795.1 Shewanella sp. 11B5
GATACATAGCACTCCATTCTGCGGTCAAATCGCGGCCATCGGTACGGTCACCTTCAATAGCGCTAACGGCATCGACTCTATTAAATGCGGCATCTTTAGGTAAAAAATGACGACGACCACCGCCCATCACAACATCAATGCCGTCTACATCAACACCGGTGTAACGTTGTTCAAGATTTTTTTCAAAGTTAACCAGTTGTGATGCGATATCTTCGCAATCTGCACGTTCAGCATTATTGTCAATATCCATGTCTGAGATATCTTCCCAGTTACGGTCTGCTGATTTTGCATAAGTGGCGGCTGGCGTTGCGTGAGTAATACGTGCGGTTGATAGCACACCCGTCGATAAGCCTTTTATTTCGGCTAACTCTAAGGCGGTTACTACTTCATTGCCTTTGACTGAGGCACAAGTACCACGAACGACGTCTTCATCAACACCCAGAACACCAGCGTCTGATTTTAAGCCGCTCATCATGGCGGTCATGGTGCCTGCTGAATCTGGTGTTTGTGCATCTACATTGTAAGTTTTAACCAGAGCTGAATAAGGAAATGTTTCAAAGCTTAAGTAACCTTCTTCACCAGAATTACCGGCTAATTGGCCTTTTAAAATCCGAGCTGCGGTAAGTGTGGAAATCCCCATACCATCGCCAACAAACAAGATGACATTTTTTGCTCTTGTTGATCTTGATTGTTGTAATTTTTCTGTGATGGTTGCTTGGCCGTCTTTATACCAAGCATTATTGAGTTGTGTGTCAGTCGTTGTCGCTGCGGTTGCAGAACCTGCGTATGTTGCCGAAGACAATATACTAGCGATAACCACTGATAAGCCTTGTTTGAGCATATTCATATTACCTATGTTGTAGTTAAGTTATTTGAGAACCTGGCCATAACATAGAGGTTTACAATGAACGTTAAGTAACACTGCGATTACAATTTGATTACAAGAGCGTTTGGGTTTTATGTGTATATAATCAAGCTGCTGATTTTATTGTTATTTAATAATGATCTCTGTATTGGTGTTATTACCGAATAATAAGTTTGTTTGGTCGCTATACTACTCAATGTTCGGAATGTAATTAATATCAATACTATGATTAAATTATATTTTATGAGTAAATAATTATAAATCCTACCGTAATCTGAGTTGAAAGAGGTTAAGTTGATTAGCTATAACAGAGGGCATCGTTGTACTCCTACCTTGCTCGTGTGTTTATTGACTCAATCAATCGCAGCCCTACCTTATGGCAGAATAGTTGAGTAAGATGTTATTAATTAAAACTATTAAATCAGGACTGTTTGTATGGGGGAAGTTATGAGTAAAGAGATGAGTGAAGCAAATAGTGAAGTAAACAGTGACAAAATGAGTGAGTCTGCTTTAAACGCATTGAAAATCGCGTTTACCTACATGCCTAAATCAATTGAAGTGACTAAGTATGAGTATGGCGACAGCTACCAAAAAATATTAGATCACATAGAAACCGTTAGGGAAATATTACTGATTAATGATGTTGATCCTGAAGAAGTTTATGGTGAGGTTAATCCAG
>NZ_PJAP01000847.1:0-1543 GCF_002836795.1 Shewanella sp. 11B5
ATATTTTGCAAAACTGATTTGTTGAATATTTTTAAAGGAAACCACTATGACAGTCACCAATACACAAGAGCTTGATTTATTAGTTGAGCGCGTGGCCAAAGCCCAAGCCGAGTTTGCCAATTTTAGCCAAGAAAAAGTTGATACTATCTTTAGAGCGGCAGCCTTAGCTGCAGCAGATGCGCGCATATCTCTGGCGAAGATGGCCGTAACAGAAACGGGGATGGGTGTATTAGAAGATAAAGTGATTAAAAACCACTTTGCATCTGAATACATTTATAACAAATACAAAGATGAAAAAACCTGCGGTATTTTATCTGAGGACTTAACCTTCGGTACCATTACCATTGCAGAGCCTGTAGGTATTATTTGCGGTATTGTCCCAACAACTAACCCTACTTCTACCGCTATTTTTAAAGCGCTTATTAGTTTAAAAACCCGTAATGGCATTATTTTTTCGCCGCACCCAAGAGCTAAAAACTCAACCACAACAGCTGCTAGAATTGTTTTAGATGCAGCCGTTGCAGCAGGTGCCCCCAAAGATATTATTGGCTGGATTGATCAACCTAGTGTTGCCTTGTCTAATCAATTAATGACTCATGCGAAAGTTAACCTCATTTTAGCCACTGGTGGACCAGGCATGGTTAAAGCGGCCTATTCATCTGGTAAACCTGCCATTGGTGTTGGTGCTGGTAATACACCTATCGTTATCGATGAGACCGCAGACATCAAACGCGCGGTAAGCTCTATATTAATGTCAAAGACTTTCGACAATGGTGTGGTGTGTGCATCTGAACAAGCGGTAATTGTAGTAGACAGCATTTATAAGCAAGTTAAAGAGCGTTTTATCAGCCACGGTGGTCATATTCTATCTAAAGCTGAAACCGCAGCCATGCAGAGTGTGATCCTTAAAAACGGCGGCCTTAATGCTGATATCGTTGGCCAAAGTGCAGTGTCTATAGCTGCAATGGCTGGTTTTGAAGTGCCTAGTACCACCAAAGTGCTTATCGGTGAAGTAACTGACATTAATGATGCTGAAGCCTTTGCTCACGAGAAATTATCCCCGTTATTAGGGATGTATAAAGCAAAAGACTTTAATGAGGCAATGGACAAAGCGGAAGCTTTAGTCACCTTGGGTGGTATTGGCCATACATCTGGTTTGTATACCGATCAAGATACCCAAGATGAACGCGTTAAAGCCTTTGGTTTTAGAATGAAAACAGCCCGTATTTTGATTAACACACCTGCTTCACAAGGTGGTATCGGTGACTTATATAATTTCAAGCTAGCACCATCGTTAACACTAGGTTGTGGTTCATGGGGCGGTAATTCAATTTCTGAGAACGTCGGCCCAAGTCATTTAATCAATAAAAAAATGGTCGCTAAGAGGGCTGAGAACATGTTGTGGCATAAGCTTCCATCATCTATTTATTTCCGTCGCGGTAGCTTACCAATAGCACTTGAAGAATTAAGTGATAAAAAACGCGCGTTGATCATCACTGACAAGTTCTTATTTAATAACGGTTACTGTAATGAAACCTTAAAA
>NZ_PJAP01000848.1:0-1542 GCF_002836795.1 Shewanella sp. 11B5
ATTTATCTTTTATGAGAATTTATCATTAAAAACATCACCTAAAAATCTTTTTAAATGGCACACTGTAAAACAGTATTTTAAGAGGAGTTGTACGCGTGAGCCATCAAGATAAAACCATTATTACCCAAGCTAATTTACAACGTAAAGTGCTAATAACCGATTGTGCTGATGCTCAGGGGTTAATAGCTAAAATCACCAACGTCTGTTTTGCTCATCAATTAAACATTATTAAAAACACCGAATTTGTTGACCACACACAAGGCCGATTTTTTATGCGCGCCGAGCTTGAAGGGGTGTTTGATGATGAACGCTTACTGAATGAATTACGTGAAGTGTTGCCAGCTCAAAATCACATGAAACTCGTTGATATGGGTAAAAAACGTATCGTGGTCATGGTGACAAAAGAAGCTCATTGCTTAGGCGATATTCTGATGAAATCTTATTATGGTGGCTTGGATGTTGAGATTGCTGCTGTGGTAGGCAATTATGATGTGTTGCAGGCATTAACTGAAAAGTTCGATATCCCATTTCATTATGTCAGTCATGAAGGCTTAAATCGTCAAGAACATGAGCAAGCGATGCTTAAAGTGATAAAACCTTATGATCCGGACTTTGTTGTACTCGCTAAATATATGCGAGTATTAACACCTGAGTTTGTAACAGCATTTGCGGATAAAATTATTAATATTCATCATTCTTTTTTACCAGCATTCATTGGTGCATCACCTTATAAGCAAGCATGGGATCGTGGTGTTAAAATTATTGGTGCAACAGCACACTTTGTGAATAATCACTTGGATGAAGGACCGATTATTAAACAAGATGTTATTTCAGTTGATCACAGTTATAGCGCAGAAGAATTAGCTCATAATGGCCGTGATGTTGAAAAAAGCGTATTAAGTAAAGCGCTGCAATTGGTATTAAATGAACAAGTTGTGGTGTACGGTAATAAAACAGTCGTGTTTTAAAGTGTACTGATATGCATCATTTGACGTTAAATCCAATGATGCTATCTTATTTAGAATAAGTAGCTGTGAGCAAGCTGCTGTATTAATGGTCTATTTTTAGATTTACTGTGATATATTCAAACGGTATTGATATGTTAGATCTGTATAAATAAGAACGGGGAACTGGATGTTACAAAAAGCTGATTTTTTCTTAAAACCTTCAGAATTACCCAAAACAGTTGGGTTATGTTGGGGCATTCTTAATGATAGGCTTGAATTAATTAAGCTGAGTGAACCGTTATACAAATTGGTCAAAAAACCCATATCAGCCATTCTAAAGCAACCGTTGTCTAATGCTTTTTCAATGCTTACCCATGATCAAATAGATCTTACCAATCATCTTTCTTCACAACTGATCAATTTTGTTGATGACAACGGTCATGCACTACAAGCTACAGTTACCCCGATAGAAGAAAGCAGCGAGCATTGGTGTATTACCTTTATAGAAATCGAACTCGATAAAGCATGGTTATCAGATTTACATCCTGATTATCATCAAGCGATTCAGTCTAGTGATGATTGGCTTAATCAAATC
>NZ_PJAP01000849.1:0-1541 GCF_002836795.1 Shewanella sp. 11B5
GATTAGTGCTGTAATTATCAAGTTATAACTTGATATAGATCACAACATTGCAGCAGCATAATGAGATAGGAAATAGCCTGTAAAAAATAAACCGTTGTTTCTAATGGTTTATTTTTTACTTTATTGTGGTTAGTGGTTTGTTGTAAAAAACGAAGAGATTTTACATCAAATCATTACAGCTGCAGTTATTATTGGCGTTTTGGCTGATAAAGCATCATTTAAATATGGCGATTCTGCTCCCCAAACACCCTAACTCGTGCACATATTGCTTGGCGCGCCATAACCCCTGTATTGATTTATTAACGAGGGAGTTGTTAGCACATGGAGGGAGGTATATTGATTAAACCTGTTTGTTTTAGACAAATCTTCACCAACATTTTAGTATGTCACTATACAATCACAGCCTTATTTCTCGCCGACTAATGTTATGGATTAATTTTATGTATTAATGTTATGCATATGGGTTATGCATTCTGCTAAGTGTTCCAGTGTTCAAAGATTAAGGGTTGAGGATTGATTATTAAGGACTGGAGAGGGCAGTTTGATTCACTCTACAGCCAGAATGAAGTCACCAACGATGATCTGGATTCATCATAGAGACATGATAGAAAAACAGTAATCATGCTATAACCTTATTTAAAGATTCAAATACCAAGATGATTAGATAAGAGGAATACAGATGGGCAGTTCATCAATGATCATGTGGAGTGTGCTATTTGGCGCTATAGGCATGGGGTATTTTGTTTATGGTAAGCGCCAAAGGGCGATTGTTCCCTTGTGTGTAGGAATGGCATTAATCGTGTTTCCTTATTTTGTTGCCAGCGTGACCACTTTGCTGATTATGGGAGTAATCTTAGTGGCGATACCGTATTTTATCCGGCTTTAGTCGCTGTAGGCATTATTGTTTATCTGTTTTATCACTCAGAGTTATGTATTGCCTAAGTTAGTTTGGAATATGGCCTGCGGCCACTAACGTCGTGGCGCTTCACCCACACCAGACCAAAAGGAAACCAGCGGCTGTTCCCTCTTTATTCTTTATAAAAGAATTAGCCCAGCCACCCGGCAACATTTTCCCCATTGACTTAAATATTAGATGCGAAAAGTCGCCATGGCGATTTATCCAGCGTTGAACTTCGTTTGTAGCCTCACTTCGGCCCATCTTGTAATAATGAGTGAAAATGCTAACGCTTCCGATGGTACATCTGATGTGAATGGATTCACGAATGTCGTGATGGCAGGACGCCAAAGAACGACCTGTACCGCGAAAGCTAAGCTCACATCTGATAGGCAGGATGCCTGAATGCCTTGTAGCACATGGATGTGCGAGAAAGGCCATGTGAGCTTCACGCTATTTTCTTCAAAGATCTCAAGTTCAGAGTTGAATCACTCCATTTCCAAGTCAAGAAAACTAACTCGTTTTTGCCCCAAAGCTTGATAACACGGATAAATTGATGAACAAACGGTTATCTCATTGCCCTACAAATTCTAATCTATGTCCTATTAACCACGAGTGGCCGAAACTGGGGTGTTATACAGTCGTA
>NZ_PJAP01000366.1:0-8138 GCF_002836795.1 Shewanella sp. 11B5
CCGACAACTCGCCCTTGCCCTTCTCTTGACGATCTAATGCAATCAACACACCCGCAAGTTGGGCATTGTGAGCATTAATAATTTCCATCGATTCACGAATAGCGGTACCTGCGGTGATCACATCATCCACCAGCATCACTTTGCCTTTTAGCTCGCTGCCCACCAAACTACCACCTTCACCATGGGTTTTGGCTTCTTTACGGTTAAAGCAGTAAGGAATATCTACATCGTGATGATCGCACAAGGCAACAGCGGTCGTTGTCGCAATCGGAATACCTTTATACGCTGGGCCAAATAACAAATCGAATTCAATGCCCGAGTCCATTAACGCTGCTGCATAAAAGCGCCCTAAACGTGCTAAGTCTTTACCCGTATTGAACAATCCAGCATTGAAAAAGTACGGGCTCGTACGGCCAGATTTAAGGGTAAACTCACCAAAACGTAATACTTGGCGGGCTAAAGCAAACTCAATAAATTCGCGTTGATAGGCTTTCACGGTTATTCCTCTTTCATCAAATTTTAGATTAAAAAAAAGGACCGTAATCGGTCCTCATTTTTCAACAGCATATTAACTTAATGCAGCTTTTTGCACATCGACAATTTCGCGAATACTGTTTTTAGCTAACACTAACAACTCAAGTAACTCTTCATGGCTAAATGGTTCGCCTTCTGCAGTACCTTGAATTTCAATAATCTTACCGGTTTCTGTCATCACAACGTTCATGTCAGTTTCAGCAGCACTGTCTTCAATGTATTCTAAATCACTGATCGCTTCGCCTTTGTAAATACCAACACTAACAGCAGCAATTAAAAACTTAAGTGGGTTAGCTTTAATAATGCCTTTACCACGCGCCCAGTTAAGTGCATCAACTAACGCCACACAGGCACCAGTAATAGCCGCAGTACGCGTACCGCCATCGGCTTGAATAACATCACAATCGATAACGATAGTGTTTTCACCTAACAACTTCATGTCTACTGCGGCACGTAATGCACGGCCAATTAAACGTTGAATTTCTTGGGTACGGCCAGACTGCTTACCACGAGCCGCTTCACGGTCCATGCGGCTGTGAGTTGAACGCGGTAACATACCGTATTCAGCGGTTACCCAACCTTGGCCTTGGCCTTTAAGAAAACGTGGAACGCCTTCTGTGAAACTTGCTGTACATAATACTTTTGTGTCGCCAAACTCAACTAAAACAGAGCCTTCAGCATGTGCAGTAAAAGAACGCGTAATAGTGATAGGGCGAGTTTGAGCTGGTGTACGGTTACTTGGGCGCATGAAAAGTCCTGTAGTCGAATTCATATCATATTTGAGCCCATATTATAGAGCTTCACGCCGTTAGATGCCATGGTAAGCAGCGATAAGCGACAAATCTATCGACTAATCCTTTAATCCGGTCGGTTAAAACGGCTATAATCAACTCACATTCGCGTAATAATATAACAGGACACTTCATGATCCAAAGCATGACAGCCTACGCTCGTATCGAGCACAAAGCACAATGGGGCACCGCCTCATGGGAAATCCGTTCAGTCAACCAGCGCTACCTAGAAACCTACCTGCGCCTACCTGAGCAGTTTCGCAGCTTTGAACCTGTCTTACGCGACCGCTTACGTAAACGCCTTAATCGCGGCAAAATCGAAGTTAATTTACGTTACGAGCTCGCCGACAACAGTAGTAATGAATTACAACTGAATCAAGATTTAGCCAAGCAGTTATTAAACGCAGCAAACTGGTTAAAACAAGAAGCAGGACAAGGCGAACTTAGCTTAACTGAAGTGTTGCGTTGGCCTGGCGTTCTATCTGCAGCAGAGCAAGATATGGATAGCGTAGGTGCCGATTTAATGATCGCGTTTGACAGTGCTATCGATCAGTTTATCGAAGCTCGCGGCCGTGAAGGTGAGGCTATTAAAGACATGCTACTAACCCGTTTAGACGGCGTAATGGAGCAAGTGAACGTTGTGCGTGAACACATGCCAACCGTGATGCAGTACCAACGCGACAAATTAACTAACCGCTTAGCCGATATCGTAGGCGAATTAGACCCTGCCCGTATCGAACAAGAAATGGTGTTATTGGCGCAAAAGCAAGATGTCGCCGAAGAAATGGACCGCCTTGAAGCTCATGTAACAGAAGCTCGCCGTATTCTTAAGAAAGGGGGCAGCGAAGGCCGCCGTTTAGACTTTATGATGCAAGAGTTTAACCGCGAATCAAACACCCTAGCCTCAAAATCAATCAGCGCAGAGATCACCTCAGCCGCAGTTGAATTAAAAGTATTGATTGAGCAAATGCGCGAGCAGATCCAAAATGTAGAATAACGTTTCTCCCTGCTCTCAAATGCTAAAAAATCCGTAATGACAAATGTTATTACGGATTTTTTGTTTTTAGCGCTTTGTGTGACGGTTTCCTATTGAGTGAAAAAGTAGGACTAAAATGGTGACTAATTTGATTCGTCATAACGGTTAAAAAATCTAGTTATTCATTTGAACTTAAGCTAATACATATCAATGTCAATTATGCATCAATGTGCTAGAGCCCAAAGCACATAAGGCATTGAGCAATTAAGTTAGGCCAATTTCGCCCCATTTAATAGACAAGCAGATCGCCATCAACTACCCTCATATATGCCGTTAAAATAAACAGTATCTCGTTAAGAACAGTTATTAATGGCAATGAAGGGATAACAAAGCAGGGGGCCGAAAAATGAAAAATATTTTTGTTTTTGGTGCGGACGAGTTCAACCTTTCCCTAATGCGTTCGCTCGATTCTGCCCATGAATATTGTTTTCATGAGCTTTATCAATATTCAGAGGTAAAGACAGGAAAAGAATTTCCGGTCGAAACCTTGTATGAAGGCGCTTTAGCGCGATTGAATAGCTATCCTGGCTCCGTAGATGCCATTGTTGGCTATTTGGATTTCCCCGTTAGCACCATGCTCCCTCTATTGTGCCAATCTTTAGGCTTACCCTCTCCCAGCTTTGAAGCAGTACTCAAATGCGAGCATAAATACTGGAGCCGGTTGGAACAGCGCCGAGTCATCCCAGAATACATCCCAAACTTTTGCTCGGTTGATCCTTTTAAAGATGATTATAAGCAGCAAATCACCCTCGATTATCCTTTCTGGCTTAAGCCGGTAAAAGCGGTTTTATCACACCTTGGGTTTATGGTGCGTAATGATAGTGAACTCGAAATGGCGATTATGGATACCCGCAAAAAAATCTACTGCTTTGCCAAGCCGTTCAACTACTTACTCCAATTTGCCGACTTGCCAGATGAAATTGCCGCTGTTGATGGCTATCACTGTATCGCCGAAGGAATAATCTCCCATGGCCAGCAATGTACGCTTGAAGGCTATGTTTTTGATGGCAAACTGTGCGTCTATGGAGCAGTTGACTCAATACGTGAAGGTGAGCATGGTTCCAGCTTTTCTCGCTATCAATATCCATCATCAATCCCACAGACGGTTCAGGACAAAATGATCGCCGTCACCGAGCGCTTCCTTACCGCTATCGATTTTGATAATGGTCCATTCAATATCGAATATTACTGGGACAAGGATAGTGACCATATCTGGTTGCTGGAAATTAATACCCGTATTTCCAAGTCCCATTCGCCATTATTTCGCAACGTCGATGGCAAGTCACATCACCAGGTAATGCTGGATTCGGCCTTAGGTAAACAACCTGTATTTCCCCATCGTAGAGGTTTATATAAATATTCGGCCAAGTTTATGTGGCGCACACATACAGATGCACTGGTAAAACGGATACCCACAGAGCAAGAAATACAGGCCATTACCCAGCGTATCGCGGGCACTGATATTCTGCTGCATGTTCGTGAGAGAATGCGCCTGTGTGAACTTAATTATCAAGACAGTTACAGCTACGAGATCGCAACTGTATTTATCGGTGGTGATAGCGAACAGGAACTGTTGCAGAAATATCATGATGTACAACAGGCATTACCGCTGGAACTTGTACCACTGCTTTAAATGACCTGCGCGATAACCATAAGGAGGAAATATGACGGCTGCCAAGCACTGCGCATACAAAATCCGCCATATCGAACATTGCTGGATCCCGATGGCCGACGGCATTCGTCTTTCAGCCCGCATCTGGATGCCAGAAAATGCTGAAACTGAGCCTGTGCCTGCTATTTTCGAGTTTATTCCTTATCGTAAACGTGATGGCGTCAGATTACGTGATGAAACCATGCATCCATATTTTGCCGGACACGGCTATGCCTGTATCCGTGTGGATATCCGTGGTAGTGGCGACTCTGAAGGTGTGCTGACGGACGAATATCTGCAGCAGGAACTCGACGATGGTATCACTGTTATTGAGTGGCTTGAGAAGCAACTATGGTGCGACGGCAATATTGGCATGTATGGGATCTCATGGGGGGGATTCAATGGCTTGCAAATTGCGGCAATGCAACCACCGCAACTTAAAGCTATCGTCAGCGTTTGCTCTACTGATGATCGCTACGCCGATGATGTGCACTATATGGGAGGCTGCCTGCTCGGTGATAATCTTTCTTGGGCCTCGACGATGTTTGCTTACAACTCTTTACCTCCGGATCCACAAATTGTCGGTAACAAGTGGCGCGACATGTGGTTTGAACGCCTTAAAGGCAGTGGCTTATGGCTCGATACTTGGCTTAATCATCAACACCGTGACGAATATTGGCAACATGGCTCAATTTGCGAAGATTTTTCTAAAGTACAGATCCCAGTCATGGCTGTCAGCGGCTGGGCAGATGGCTACAGTAATGCAGTTTTTCGGCTGCTCACCAACTTACCTGGTCCGAGACAAGGATTAATTGGCCCCTGGAGCCATAAATACCCGCATATTGGCGTGCCCGGCCCTGCAATTGGTTTTTTGCAGGAATGTCTGCGGTGGTGGGATAAATGGTTGAAAGGAATTGAGACCGGCATTATGGACGAACCCATGCTGCGGGCATGGATGCTGGACAGTATGCCTCCGTCAACGTCTTACCATCAACGCTTTGGCCGCTGGGTCAGCGAACCATCTTGGCCGTCATCCAATATTGGTACACTTGCCTTCAAACTTGATAAATATCGATTGGTAGATGAATTCGCAGAAGTTGCTGAGGAAGAACTGTGCTTGCAGTCGCCATTAAGTAATGGTCTGTTTGCGGGTAAATGGTGTTCATATAGCACAACACCAGATCTTCCCCATGATCAGCGTGAAGAAGAAGGCGGCGCGTTAGTTTTCACAAGTGAAGCTCTGGACACCTCGCTTGAGATCATGGGCGCGGTGGTAATCGAGCTAGAAATATCGGCCAGTAAGCCAATGGCAATGATCGCTGTGCGTCTATCGGATGTGCATCCAGACAACAAAAGCTCGAGAGTAACATACGGCCTGCTGAATCTGACCCATAGAGATAGCCATGAAAATCCGACTCCACTGCAACCAAATAAGCGCTATTGGGTAAAGCTTCAGCTTAACGGTATCGCGCAGACCTTCCCTAAGGGCCACCGGATCCGAATTGCAATTTCTTCCTCTTATTTTCCGCTAGCTTGGCCTCCAGCAGAGTCGACACAACTCAAGATTTACACTGGTTGCAGTCGGGTGATATTGCCGAGTCGAATCCCACGTGAAGAAACGATAACTTTCCTTGATCCTGAGGCTTCCGTAAGTGGTGCCAAGCAGCAACTTATAGAAGGACATCATAACTGGCGAGTAATCCGCGAACTGGACAAGGATTTGTCTACTTTAGAAGTCATTAACGACAACGGTACTTACCTCCTCGAAGATATCGACTTGATTGTGAATCGCGAAGCGAATGAGTGGTACTCCTATCAGCGTGATGACTTTCAATCGGCACAGGGTAAAACTCTCTGGCGATGGGGGTTTAAGCGAGGTGACTGGGCTGTAGAGACCGTCACTCGAACCTTACTGCACTGCGATGAGTTTTATTTTTATCTGGATGCAGAACTAGACGCTTATGAAGGAGACAAGCGCGTTTATTCGCAAAACTGGAACCTTCGTATTAATCGTAACTTGGTTTGATATTGAAGTGGGTATTTAGGCCGGTATTCTGTATCGCCTCAATAGATCCTCGTATTATTCACAATCACGTTGCCACTACACACAACCCAGAACGATGTACTAAAGGCATTAAGGACGAAACAAGTACAGAAACAAACTTAACCTATTTGGGCTGCATATCGGTACACCGATATGCAGCCAACTGCGGGGAAATGATTAAAGACAGGGATACCAAATTAAGCCGTTTGAAAATGCTAAAACAGACTAAAAAAAATTTTATCTATCCGCGCCAGCATTAACCAGCCTTATCACCAACTGCTTGTGTACTCTGAGGTAAATTTCAGTCTACAATGCCATGCATCACTTGTGCATCTATACGCATTAGCACTTACAGCAAAGGCCTTTAATGACCAATCCCTACTCAGCTAAACAGTGGCTCCAACTCAATATGCAGCAGCAAGGTTTATTACTGCCTTTGGAGTCATTGCCAAAGCTTGTCCAGCAATTAAGTTATGTGCAAATTGACTCTATTAATGTGGTTGAACGCGCGCATCATCATGTATTACACAGTCGCCTGCCCGAATATTCTGCCACCATGCTAGATGCAGCAATGGGCGATAAAACCGTGTTTGAGTACTGGTCCCATGCGGCTGCTTATCTGCCTATTGAAGACTACCGTTTTAGCCTGTACCGCAAACAGCAATTACAACAAGGTGGTAAGCATTGGTTTGAGCCCGAACATAAAGTCATGCGCGAAGTTAAAGCCCGTATTAGCGCCGAAGGTCCATTAAAAGCCAGTCAGTTCACCCATGAGTCAGACACTAAAAATGGCACTTGGTGGGATTGGAAACCAGCTAAAAAAGCGCTTGAGCAGTTGTTTATGCAAGGCGAGTTAATGGTTGCTAAGCGCGACAAGTTTCAAAAGGTGTACGACTTAACAGAGCGAGTACTCCCAAAGCACATCGACACCACAGCACCTAGCGATACAGAATTTGCCCAACACTTGATTCAGCGTTATTTATCGGCGCATGGTTTTGGTAATTTGCAGCAAATACAATATTTACGCAAAGGCCTCAAACCTCTACTCAGCCAAACATTAGCGCAACTGTGCGAACAAGGTGATATAGCCAGCTTTACCGACCCCAGCGCCAATACACAACACGTTTACTTCTACCAACCTACGCTCACCTTACCCACTGCTATTCCCAATAAAGTCTGGCTACTTAATCCGTTTGATAATTTAGTCATTCAACGCCAAAAGCTTAGGCAATGGTTTGGGTTTGATTATCAAATAGAAGTGTATGTGCCTGAGGCTAAACGCCAATTCGGCTATTATTCACTGCCCATTCTATGGCGTGACGGTTTTGTTGGCCGCGTGGATGTAAAAGCCGACCGTAAAAACCAATGTTTGTTACTGCAAAACCTGCACATTGAAACGAGCACATTGACGAACCAACATGATGAATTAAATGATAAGGCGCATTTTGTTTCTGCGTTAATCGAGGCCATTAATCACTACTGCACATTCAACAACTGCCAGCGTTGGCAGCTAATACAATGTAACGATAAAACGATTGCTAAAATGTTACTCAAAGCAAGTCAACAGAGTAGTTAACGGCATATTCTGTACTTCGAATACCGTTCCCCTCCCCGACAAAAGTGACGCAACACTATTTACGCAGCGGTATGTAATGTTGTTCACGTTTTAAACATTTATTACCACACCTAATTCAATAGCTTGAGTTACGTCACTAACCCCAAAGATGTAGTGGGATACCTTCAAAAGGCTAAAAATAATAACAACCTACATAAAAACCTAAGCGGGGAGAAAACACGATGTTTTATATACACATGCTGCTGTTATTAGCGGTGATATTTGTTGGTATTCGCCATGGCGGTATCGCCTTTGGTTTATTGGGCGGGTTAGGTGTATCGGTACTCGCATTTGTATTTGGCGTTGCACCAGGTGCGCCACCTATTAGTGTAATGTTAATTATTCTAGCCGTAGTGGCGGCTTCGGCGACGTTAGAGGCCACAGGCGGTTTAAAGCTGTTGGTAAAGTTTGCTGAAAAACTATTACGTAAACATCCAGAGCACATCGTCTTTTTAGGCCCACTATGT
>NZ_PJAP01000017.1:0-1540 GCF_002836795.1 Shewanella sp. 11B5
GTTATCATCGACAAACTACAGGGGTGATTATCGCGATGCAAAACGGTGTCGAACCTTATGCGGATATCGGTGCTGATGGATTACCACATGGAATGTTGGTGGATTTGTGGACTTTATGGTCTGAAAAAACCGGTATCAATATTGATTTTGTCGCTGGTGACATGAGCAGTACAATTGATGATGTTAAACGTGGTGTCGCAGATGTTCATATTGGTTACCCTGAAAGCCAAGATATGCGCACTGGTTTGAAACAAGCGTGGCATATTATTTCGGTTAAAAGCCGTTTTTTTAGCTCAAACTTAACATTAAATAACATTGAAGACATTGCGATGCGGATTGGCGTTTATCCTACCGCGCCTTATATCAGTGATATTAAAAAAGCTTTTCCTAAGGCGCAATTACGCTTTTATGATTCATTAGATGCCATGGTTAAAGCCGCACGTAACGATGAAATCAGCGGTTTTGTTTCATCTGCAGCAATGACGTCTCATTATTTATTGGCTAATAAGTTGTGGGCAGAATTTCGTCAATATACTGATATCGAATTTTCGACAGATATGTATGTATTAACCCGTATTGACGACAGTGGTTTAGCCGATCGCATTCAAGCTGGATTTAATTTAATTTCTGTTGAAGAACAAGTTCAGGTTGAGCGTAAATGGTTAATTAATCCAGATGACCGCTTTTTTGCGAATTCTGCCAATAAAATAAAATTAACAACGCAACAAAAGCAATATGTTAGTAGTTTAGGCGCCATTAAAATGGGTTACCTGAAAAATTGGGCCCCTATGGAATTCCAAGGCAAAAATGGTGAATTTTTAGGGGTGAATGCAGACATTAAAAACTTACTAGTCAAGCAACTTAATTTAACTATTATCCCAGTGGCTTACGATGATTTTGGTAACATGATGAATGACCTAATTAAAGGTGAAATTCATTTAGTGGCCAGTATGGCTAAAACGGTTGAGCGCGAAAACAAACTAGCATTCTCTTTAGCATATTGGCCATCACCTTGGGCGATAGTCACGTCGCTAAGCCAACCTCCCATTTTTAATATTTCACAGGTAACAGGTAAACGTCTGGCTGTTGTTGACGGTTACCATATTGTCGATCAGCTTCGCCAACAATACCCAGGTATAAAATTAGTGCCCGTTGCAGACACTAAACAAGGTATGGAAGCCGTTATCACAGGTAGCGCGGATATGTTTGTTGAACAAGTTGCAACATTGGCGACTACGTTAAAAGGTGGCCAATATCCGAGTTTGAAAATGTCTTTATTAGCTGAGTTAACCGAGCAGCACAGCCACATAGGGTTATTCCCAGGCGTGAAAAATTTAGTGCCTTTGATTGATAGAGTCATTGCGACTATCGATGAAACCGAACAACAGAACATGTACCAAAAATGGGTCTCGCTAGATCTTAATAGTGACACATTACGCTATCAACGGTGGTTGAAAATATTAGTGATTGGTTTGTTAATTATCACCCTAATAGCCATTGTAATATTAATGTCGAATCGGCGCCTAAATGTCGAAATTCA
>NZ_PJAP01000018.1:0-1535 GCF_002836795.1 Shewanella sp. 11B5
GCCAATGTTAATGTCATTGATGCTGCTGATATTCAAATGAGCGGCGCCACCAATTTAACCGATTTATTACGTGGACAATCTGGTATTCAGGTGTCGGATAATAACTCGGGCACTGTATTTTCTATGCGTGGTTTTTCTGCATCACAAGCCGCTAATAACACCTTAATTTTGGTCGATGGACGCAGACTGAATAATATCGATATTTCAGCGCCGAGTATTGAATCGATCCCGATTAACTTAGTTGAGCGTATTGAGATTTTATCGGGTAGCGCAGGGGTATTATATGGTGACCAAGCTGTTGGCGGCGTTATCAATATCATTACCAAAGCACCAACAGAAACTGGTGGTGGCTTACAGGTTAGTGGTGGCAGTTTTGATACCTATGAAGCTAAAGGTGATATTTCAGGGGCTATCAACGATGCATGGCGTTACTTTTTAGCGGCGAGCTATAACGAAAGCGATAATTACCGCGATAATAATGACAATGAAACCAGCTCTATTCTAGGTCGCTTGCAATATCAAACAGATATCGAAGACTTCTTTGTTGAAGTGAATCATTTTGATAACGATCGCCAAGCACCGGGTGCGCTAACGCTGGCGCAATATGAAGCCGATCCTCGCCAAGTAGCATCATTTTCTGAAGGTGAGTTCTCTCATGAAATAACCACAGCATTGCGCAGTGGTTATCAATATCAGCTGAATAAAATCTGGGCCTTAGGTGCTGATTTAACCTACTCAGATACATCAACCTCGAGCTTGTTATTTGGTGGCGCAGGGCGTATTGAGCGCGATCTATTGAGTTTCTCGCCTAAAGCTACTGCTAACTATCATTTAGAACATGGCGATTTAAATTTTGTTGCCGGTATTGATGTGAGTAAAGGTGAAGCAGATTTCGATACGCTCTATACGCAACGAAATAATGAACAGACACAAAAGAGCGCCTATGTGCAAGCATCGGTACCGATCACGCCGACTTTATCTTATGTCGTCGGTGGTCGTTATTCTGAAGTGACAGACGATTTATATGACCAATTACTTTATCCGAATCGTATTGAAATCGATAATGACGCCCATGCGTTGGAGTTGGGGTTAAATTATCGCCCAAGCAGTGAAAATCGTTTTTATGTCCGTGCAAATGATAACTTCCGTTTTGCTAAAGTCGATGAGCAAGCTTACACCCCGCTTGATGTACAAGGTTTGAATCCACAAACAGGTCGTTCTTACGAAGCGGGCTGGGACTTTACCACTACGACTCAGACATTAAAAATCAATGCTTATCAACTTGAGTTAGAAGATGAGATTGTTTACGAAGGCGGTCGTACTGATGGGCCTTATGGTGGTGGTGCTAACGTAAACGCCGATGAATCTCGCCGTTTTGGTGTAAGCACTGCTTATGATGTACAGTTATCTAATGACTGGCTGCTAGGAGCTTCGTACGACTATATTGATGCTGAGTTCACTCAAGGTGAAAA
Source organism: Shewanella sp. 11B5 (assembly GCF_002836795.1). Lineage (NCBI taxonomy): Bacteria > Pseudomonadati > Pseudomonadota > Gammaproteobacteria > Alteromonadales > Shewanellaceae > Shewanella > Shewanella sp. 11B5. Next base: position 1,473 of record NZ_PJAP01000018.1, read on the forward strand.
TGACGGTAAAGCGTTATCATGGGTAGCAAAACATTCAGGTAAAGCCTTCGTAAGCTATGATTT
>NZ_PJAP01000019.1:0-1532 GCF_002836795.1 Shewanella sp. 11B5
AAAATGCGCGATTTAGTTAAAATTGCCGATGAGACAGATCCATTATGCGATGAAGCAGAATGCTTACTCATTTATGCAGCGCGAACACAATTAATCGCCAATGTTATTAAACCAGCGTTGTCTGTGGGTCAATGGGTACTTGGCGATAGACACAATCTGTCATCATTAGCTTATCAAGGTGGTGGCCGAGGGTTAATGCCATTAGTCAAAGCGGTCAGTGATGCTTGCTTACGAGGTTTTAAACCCGATCTCACTTTATATTTGGATATTGATCCAACGTTAGGCTTAAGCCGTGCAGCCAGTCGTGGCGAGCTTGATAGAATAGAGCAACAAGCGATTGATTTTTTTGAGCGAGCCAGACGAACCTACTTACAATTAGCGCATGAAGATGACAGCATTGTGGTGATTGATGCCAGTCAATCCATGGAACAAGTGCATAATGATATTGGTATACAATTACAACGCCATTTATCCACTCTGATGAGTGAGCAGTGATTGATATTAAAAGGGATAATGTGCCGACATGAGTGATTATCAGATTGACCAGCTACCTTGGTTAGCCGATCCACATCAGCGTTTTGTTGACCAGCATTATCGAGGCAAAAGCAGTCATGCGCATTTGTTCAACATCGATAAAGCATTAGGGGGCGATAAGCTCGCTAAGGCCGCAGCGCAAACTGTGCTTTGCCAGCAACTCACTCCGGTTGGTGCTTGTGGCCAGTGTAAAAGTTGTTTGTTATTGGCAGCCGGTAATCACCCTGATTTATACATTATTGAGCCAGATGGCAACCAAATTAAAGTCGATCAAATTCGTCAACTCTGCCAAGCGTTAACTCAAACGGCTCAGCAAGGTGGCGCACGTGTAGCTATAATCGTTAATGCCGAACGTTTAAATTTGGCGGCGGCTAATGCATTATTGAAAACCCTTGAAGAACCTGGTGATGATGTTGTGCTCATTTTACAAACCAATACATCTGCCCAGTTATTAGCGACTATCACCAGCCGCTGTCAAACGCTTAATTTTGTTGAGCCAACTAAGCATGAAATCCATCAATGGTTAGCGACGCAGCAGTTGTTACCGCCAGCCAACGCCGATGGCAAAATCCATGATGTTACATGGTGTCTTAGTGTTGTTGGTGGCCCTCTTGCGTTAGCAAACAGTTTAACCAGCCAGCATTATCAGCAACTGCTGACATTTCGCCAAGATTGGGCTCAAAGTTTACAAACGGGTCATTTAAGCAATAGTTTATTAAAGGTGTCTGAGCAACAAATTGTTGATGCACTTAATGTTTTGTATTTGTACTTGCGCCAATATGTGTTAAAAAGTAATAAGGTAAAAACTGAAAATACGAGTCGTCAGTCATTAAATCCACTGGTTCAATCAAAAGTCATTGAACTTGCTGGGCGTGTGATGATCATGTGTCATAGACTTGAAACAATGCCGAGTGTGAACGCGCCAGCCTTGTGTCAACAATATGTGCTCACATTTAGACAGTTGACCCATTAAAACGTTTTTATATTGATTTTTAACC
>NZ_PJAP01000020.1:0-1531 GCF_002836795.1 Shewanella sp. 11B5
TTACAAGTATTAGCCAACACCTTATCGATAATGCGTGAAAATATTGAATCGCGCGAAAACGATTTAGTTTATCAATCACAACACGATAACCTCACGGGTTTATATAATCGCTTGGCTGCTAAACAACAACTCAGCCTGCTGCTCAGTAAAATGCATGGCAGCTTAGTAATGATAGATATTAAAAACTTTCGCCATTTAAATAACATCATTGGATTTGCCAATGCCGACGATTTATTGGTGTTGTTTGCCAGCCGTTTAGAAAGCTTATCCCCAACGGCCCAATTAATATCGCGCTTAGATGGCGACTCGTTCTTGTTGCTATTCCAACCGAGTATTCCGCTTGAAAAGCTTGATAACTATCTACGTCAATTAACTAACCCATTTTCTATTCAGGGTTCAAAAATAAGTGTCAATGTGCGGGTAGGGATTGTTGATTTATCCAGTGACTATGACTGTAATGACATCGACACGTTAATTCGCCATGCTGAAATTGCATTAAATCAAGCCCGAGTGGAATCATTAGGCATTGCCACTTATCAACAAGGCGAAGATGAACGCTATTTACGTGAGTTAATGATTATCCGTGATTTACCGATTGCCTTAGCACAAGGGCAATTACATTTGGTGTTTCAACCTAAAGTGAATATTCAGAGCAATCATTGCCATGGTGCAGAAACGCTAATCCGCTGGCAACACCCGGAATTGGGATTTATCCCGCCAGATGAATTTATTCGCTTAGCTGAAAACTCAGGTAATATCTCGATGATCAGTGACTGGGTGTTAAATACCACCATAAAGCAGCTAGCCCAATGGCAGCTGCAAGGTATTTCGCTGACGGTGGCGATTAATTTATCAGCCCACGATCTCACTAATCCTCAGCTGCCGTTAGACATTGAACAGTTGCTGATTAGCAATCATTTACCGATTAATGCTTTGTCGATAGAGGTAACCGAAGGTGCTGTGATGAAAGATGCACAAACGGTGATTGCTGTTTTACAGCAGTTTAGAAATATCGGCTTGGCCATTGCCATCGACGACTTTGGCACTGGGCACTCTTCATTAGCTTACTTAAAGTTACTGCCCGTTAATGAAGTGAAGATTGATCGCAGTTTTATCAAAGATATTCATACCGATGCAACTGATTTAATGATTGTGGATAGCAGCATTCGATTAATTAAAGGGCTCAATTTATCCGTCGTGGCTGAAGGCGTTGAATCCGTAGAAGGGATCAATATTCTACGTGGACTCAATTGCGACATAATTCAAGGTTATGTGTATTCTAAGCCGCTAAAAGCAGATGATTTTATTGTGTGGTTCCAACAATTTAATCAGTCTAATATTCAGACTCTCAGTAAGGATACGCCACACTAATGTATCAACCAATGTGCATTATATTAGCGGTGCTATTAAGCCTAATCAGCGTGTGTGCTCAAGCTGAAACAAGTAAAGTAATTGCTACTGGTGGCGCCACAACTATTGAGGGCAGTGCTGGCGGAGGAATAGTGCCGTGGGCAGTAATTAATGGTTATGC
>NZ_PJAP01000021.1:0-1524 GCF_002836795.1 Shewanella sp. 11B5
TGCTAGCGTTGCCAATGAATCGAGCACTGGCATACTACCTTTGTAACTGCCAAAGTTGGTTTCTAAGCCCCAAAAAGCAACAATATATTGCCCAGGCACGCCATACTCTTTTGTTAGTTTAGTTAATAATGGCCCGTGTTTAGCCATCATTTTTGTACCTTGTTCAACCCGCCATGGTGTTACGCGTTTATCGAAGTAATCGCCAAAGCTAGTGGTAAATTCTGGCTGCTGATTATCTAATTCAATCACCCTAGGGACAAACTTTAAATTTGCCACCGTTGTATCGATAATCTGTTGTGAAATCCCTGCTGTTTTTGCCTTTTGCTGTAAATTAACCACACAAGTAGCAAAATCAGGATGCTCTTGAACTGGAGTAACATCGGCGACCGGATCGGGGGATGCTGACACTGCACAGGCACTTAATAAAGTGCTAGATACAAACATTGAAGCAATAAACACAGAAAAACGTCTTTGATGAGCCATGAACAACACTTAATTTACGTAAAATGAATATTGAATATCGTGACGCATCGGCTTTCAGTAAACAAGAGCTGTTAACATTAAACCCTGTTTATTTATGCTAAATTCAAGTGAAACTTGACAACACCGATGACAAGATGAGCAATAATGAAGCTGGTACTCAATGCCACAGATACTCGTGTTAAAAGCGGTACTTGATTTGAGTGATACAGACTGCTTAATAAAATAAGCGGGTTAATAAATTTAAGACTTCCGTTACTTCTACTATTTATAGAATCACCTAACAAACAACCACAAAGTACAGTTACAACATTGACGCATCGAGTCGTGTTAAGGCTAACAGCCCGATTTTCGTCTAGATTCTGTGTCAATTTAGTAGCTAAATGACCACCAAGGATCCTCATAAACAAAATTGTCATTAATTAAGCCTTTTCCTTATTCAATGAGTCCGTATAATGATGTTAATTCTCACTCATTTAAGCGATTTATCATGACAGAACAGACAGCAGCACTAACAGGCTTTATCGAAAGCGTAAAACAACATCAAGTCTTATGGGGCTTACAAGACGAAACAGGTGAAGGTTGGGTTGTATGTGACTCATCAGAATTTGAAGAAACTGATGTTATGCCACTTTGGTCAAGCGAAGCTGCTGCAAAAAGCCATTGCACTGATGAGTGGGCAGACTACAACCCAGTGACTATTACGCTGACTGAGTTTTTAGAATACTGGGTAAGTGATTTAAATGATGATGGTGTATTAATAGGTGTTGATTGGGAAGCTGAACAAGAGTGCCTAGAAATTGACCCTATCGTACTGGCTAAAGAGTTAGTTGATTTTGAAAAAGAATAATCATTAATTGATTTGATCTTACTACCCAAGCTGTTCAGCCATTGAACAGCTTTTTGATATTATTATGCCCATGCCTACACTGATTGATATTCCTTTTGACAAACGCCACACCTGTTGGTTTTGCAACGAACCCAGTAATCATATATTTGATTACTATAGAATGACTCATACTCCCCATCCCTCTCTAGCCATTC
>NZ_PJAP01000022.1:0-1517 GCF_002836795.1 Shewanella sp. 11B5
ATTTATTTATACTAAAAAAGACCACTGAGATACAAATTTTAATGAATATTTTTGCCAGTAACCTTTTGTGAACTGTATTTTTGTGATCAAGCGCTCAACCATACGGTTTATGTCGAGCTAGGGGGTGTGAACGGTAAGCCAAGCAATATTAGTACTGCCATCGGTGTCTTATTATCTTGTAATAGACAAGCGGCATCCATGCAGTCGTCGGTAACTGCTCCTGCGTTACTCTAGCTCCTGCATCCATGCAGTCGTCGGTAACTGCTCCTGCGTTACTCTAACTCCTGCATCCATGCAGTCGTCATTTAAGTCTACTACCAGGATTTTGGTTGAGGTTTATCCGTTATCGCTAATGAATAACAGCACAGTCGATTATTGACTGAAGCTTAACTCACTAAACGACAACGACATCTTGCCTAATCCTTGATATTCAATCTGCAGAGGTTTATCCATGTCGACTTTAAGTACACCGCAGTATGAGCCGGTAATTATCGCTTGGCCGGCTGTAATCTCAATGCCGCGAGTGGTTAAAAAATTCACTAACCAGTACAAAGGTGATGCAGGTAAATCACACGGATGACAACCGTCATAGGTATTGGTAGTTTGTTGTTGAGTGACCGTTATTTGGATTTTGTTAGCCATCAATGCCTTAGCTTTGTCAATTTCTGGGCCTAAGTACAACCCCTGATTACTGAGTCCGTCTGCCAACTTTTCAACAAATGTGGCTGAATAATCTCGGCTAAATCGTTGTTGAATTAACTCCAATGCCATGTGAGTCGCGCTAATTTGTTGACCGATTTCGGTATCAGAGTAATGACGATGAGCCTCAAAGGTTTGACCAACAACAAAAGCGATTTCAGGCTCAATCAAGGCACGCTGTGCAGATGATAAAATGGCGCAATCGTGTTGATTGACAATGGCATCAGCCAAAATAGGTGCAACAATCAAATCGCCATTGTCTCGCGGCGTTAAACATTTCCACCCAGTAACATTATGTTGATTCAATGCAATCATCGCGACTTGGATTTCAAGTGCCGTTTCAATACTGTCTATATGCTGTTCAGGTAGTAAATTTGACTCAGGATTAACACAATGCCTTTGTGAAAAGAGATGTTTGGCAATGTCGTTTATATTCGTTTGTTGAACCATTACGGTTTCCTATTGCGATAGTGAAATACTTTAACAAGCGAAGCATTATTCGCGAGTAAGTGATTATTATAAATACATATTCTGTTAGTACTAACGCCACACATTAGTCACTGCAGTATCGATGTTAGTGACGTTAATGCTAGTAGCGTTAAAGTTAGTCGTGTTAGTGTTGATGACATCACGCAAACACCCACAGTATTAAAGCTAGCATGAAGTTAACTACCAGGTTATCCGGCTTTGCGTTGTTTTAATTGTGCTTTAGTTTGCTCAAACCACTGATAAACAATCTCGCGTGTTTGCTCCGATGGCATTGCATTAGACGCGCCTCTAATCTGGTCGATTTCGCACATCAGCGGCTGGGTTTTAGT
>NZ_PJAP01000023.1:0-1513 GCF_002836795.1 Shewanella sp. 11B5
TTTATTAAGCTTTAATCGTAGAATCATAAAAAACACAAAATTTTGAAACATTTTATTTACATCAAACTATTTAGATAAACGTCATACTCTGTTAATTTAGATGTAATGAGTAATAAAAATGAATCTGAATGAACATGTTAGCCAACGAAGTTAACTGTCTTTAGCATTATTTCAGCATGGATACGCAAAAGAAATGATAAAAATCATACTAAGAAGATTGTCACCACTCTTGATCATTATTGTATTTGTTGGGTTAGCCCTGGCACTTATTAGCACCCAAGAAGCTCCAGAGCAAAAAGATGAAGCTATCAGTGTACCTATTATTGATGTGCAAACTGTTACGCCGCAAACCTTGTCGCTTAACCTACCCTCTTATGGCGTGGTAAATCCCAAATATAAAACTCAGCTTGTCACCGAAGTTCAAGGGCGCATGTTGAGTATTTCAGCCAATTTTGTTGCCGGTGGCGTGGTTAAAAAAGGCGAACAACTGGCTATTATCGAACCATCTGATTACGAAGCTGACCTTATTCAGGCCGAAGCGACTGTCGCTCAAGCAACAGCTGCATTAAATGAAGAAAAAGCCCGCGGTGTAGTGGCTAAAATTGAATTTAAAGACTTTGGCAAAGGCTTACCGCCAGAGCTAGGGTTACGTATTCCACAACTGAAAAAAGAACAAGCCAACGTCAAGTATGCAGAAGCTGCATTAGCACGCGCACAACGTAACTTAGCGCGCACCGTTATTCGCGCGCCATTTGACGGCATAATTAAGGCCCGCAATGTCGACTTAGGCCAATATGTCACGTTAGGCACAAACTTAGGTGAGCTATACGACACCAGTATTGCCGAAATCAGATTGCCGTTAGCAAATGAAGATCTCGCTTATTTAGAGTCTGTCGATAATCCTGAAACCGCAGTTACACTCACAGCATTGCTGGCGGGTAAGCAAGTCTCTTGGCAAGGCAATATAGTGCGCAGCGAAAACGTCATCGACGAACAAACTCGCATGGTATACCTCGTTGCTGAAATTCATGACCCGTATTTGCGCAACAACAAAACCGAAGGTCAGTTGCCCTTAAAATACGGCAGCTTTGTTAATGCCGTTATCACAGGCAGAACCGTTAATGATGTAGTAAAGCTACCTCGTCATGTGGTGCGTAATGGTCAGGTTGCCGTAGTGAGTGCAGATAATATTATCGAAATGCGCAAGGTGAACATTATTCGCTCAGACGTTGATACCATTTATATTCAAGGCAGTTTCAAGGCAAATGAGCGCGTATCAACCACTAGCATTAACAGCTTGAATTCAGGACAGGTTATCAAAGTACTGGGCGAAGAAACCAAGACTGAACCAGTCGATACTGACACCCAAGCCGCTACGACTGCAGGTGAATAATAATGGATACTAATAAAGGAATTATCGCCTGGTTTGCCCGCAACAGTGTCGCCGCCAACTTACTGATGGCAGCCTTGCTTATTGGCGGTTTGTTCAGTGCTGTATTGATTAATAAAGAAA
>NZ_PJAP01000024.1:0-1502 GCF_002836795.1 Shewanella sp. 11B5
CTATTATGGCCGGTAAAGATAGACAACTTACATTACGCTTCCTGGCAGAACCTGCAGATGTCAATTTTGGCGGTAAGGTTCACGGCGGTGCAGTAATGAAATGGATCGATTTAGCCGCTTATGCAGCAGCAGCAGGCTGGAGCGGTAAATATTGTATTACTGTTTATGCTGGCGGCATTCGATTTGTTAAGCCTATCCATGTGGGTAATATTGTTGAAGTGACTGGCAAAGTTATTTATACCGGTACAACGTCTATGCACATTGCTATTGATGTAAAGGCTGGCGATCCTAAAGAATCTGAACGTCATCTGACAACCCACTGTATTGTTATTATGGTAGCAGTAGACGATGAAGGCCATCCGACATCGGTTCCTGAGTGGATACCAGCCACCGCTGATGATGTTCGCTTACGTGATAGTGCATTGAGATTGATGGATATGCGTAAACGTATCGGTGCCGAAATGGAAGCTCACGTTAAACCTTCAGTTGAATAAATAAGGGGAAATCATGGCCAAGGTAGCATTTATTGGTTTAGGCGTTATGGGGTTCCCGATGGCGGGACATTTGGTTAAGCAGGGTCATGACGTTACTGTTTATAACCGTACCGGGGCGAAAGCGGACCAGTGGGTTGAACAATATGGTGGTAAGAAAGCTGATACACCAAAATATGCCGCCCAAGGCCAAGACATTGTTTTTACCTGTGTAGGTAATGATGATGACCTACGCCAAGTAGTATTAGGTGAACATGGGATTGTGCATGGTATGCATGCTGGTGCTATTTTAGTTGACCATACAACCGCTTCAGCTGATGTTGCACGTGAAATTGCCGCACACATTGAGCCACTTAACATCGCATTCTTAGACGCGCCAGTTTCAGGTGGTCAAGCCGGTGCCGAAAATGGTGCGTTAACGGTGATGATGGGCGGCGATCAAGCTCATTTTGATACTGTTAAACCTATTATTGCGGCATACAGTCGTTGTGCAGAACTGCTAGGGCCTGTTGGGGCAGGGCAGTTGACTAAAATGGTTAACCAAATTTGTATTGCTGGTGTAGTGCAAGGCCTAGCTGAAGGGCTTCATTTTGCTAAAAGTGCTGGTTTAGATGGCTTGAAAGTGATTGAAGTGATCAGCAAAGGCGCCGCGCAAAGCTGGCAGATGGAAAATCGCTATAAAACGATGTGGCAAGGTCAATATGATTTTGGTTTTGCTATCGATTGGATGCGTAAAGATTTGGGTATTGCATTAGATGAAGCCCGTCGTAATGGTAGCCATTTACCGGTAGCCGCATTAGTTGATCAATTTTATTCTGAAGTTCAAGCAATGAAAGGTAATCGCTGGGATACTTCTAGTTTACTTGCCCGCTTGGAAAAGTCTCGCAGTTAATATCAACACTAAGTTGTTATATGTGTAAATGTAGCCCCAATATCGATTGGGGCTTTTTATTGGCTATAAACCAGTATGTTAGCCTTTGCTATATTAGCTTGTTTCTGGTCTTAAGATGA
>NZ_PJAP01000025.1:0-1500 GCF_002836795.1 Shewanella sp. 11B5
AAACTATTCATTAACTCCATATCTTCGCGATATGATTCAGGTCTTGGTGATGTTGAATCATCCCAATAACGATTCAAAATACAGCCATTTGGCATTTTTACGACCCGTTTGAATTCACTATTATCAGCGGACAGTGATTCATTTCCCTGCATCCAAAACTGATATTCTGTTTCAATTGCTTGGAGATGTTGAGCTAAAAACAGCTTTGAATTGTCTTGAAAGGGAAGTAATAGTTCTAACATCAACCCTAAAATAGGAGGTTGAGAGCGGGATAAATAATAGCTGCGGTTGCCATTAGGTATACAACCATATCTTTTCTGCAGGTCGACGAAATTAGTGAACATAGATTCGACAATATCAACCTTGTTTGCTTCTATTAACCCTAATGCGGTGAAGTAACTATCCCAGTAATATATTTCTCTAAAACGACCGCCAGGTACGATATATTTTCCATTCAAAGGCAATAGCGAACCAGGGATTTGCTTATCTGCTGCTTTTTCAAGTTTGCCCCATAAGGTATCTATATATTTATCAATATCAGCAGAAGGATTATTTATGACGATGCTTTGATATTCTGGTAGTTCGAAATAATTGGCTATAAATTGCAGTAATTCAGCTTTAGATAAGTTGCTACTGATTTTATTGAATTCATTTAGAATATCGTTCATGGCAATGCGTGGAATCGCATCTGCAAACGTTTTACTGTCGGTAAAAATATGACTTATTTGTACCGTTTTAAATAAATCACTTTCAAAAAACATCAAGCTTTGTCTAGCTTGATTGGTTGAATCATAGATCTGTTCCATGAAAAAGGCCTTTTCGTTACGACTTATTGACAGAGCTTTTCTGAGTCTCTTGCTTAAAAAAGTACAGGCTGATGATTAACAGCACCATTGGGATAAGGGCAAGATAGAAAGCATTCTTTCCTCCAACTTCTTGAAAAAAATAACCAGTAATAAGCGAGCCTGTCGTGCCGCCAAAAGCAGAGAAAACAACAATCAACCCCGTCATCGGAGCGTGTTTGTGACGCGCTAAACTGCTCAGCATTACTGAGTTCAACACGGGGTATATAGGAGCCATCATTAAGCCGATAAGTGGCAATAAATAAGCGACAAGTGGAGCATCAACGATAGATTTTATTTCTTCACCAGAACTTGCTCCAGTTAGGGGCAGTAAAAATACGATGATTAACGCCATACCGATGAGACAGATATTTAGAAATAAATGCCAATTGATGAACTTTAGAATTTGCCCCGCGAGTAAACGTCCAATGGCGAGTGATGCTGCAAAAATACTCGCCATTTGTACACTGATATGACTCGGTAGGTTAATGACTTCATTGTAAAATGTGGGTAACCAAGAGCCTATGCCTTGTTCAATAAGCACATATAAAAACACGGACATAACAAAAATGAGTACCAAAGGTTTTATGCTCATTTTGATCATGTCGACAAACCCATCCACAATACTGGGTGGTGTGTCTTGTTGTGACGGTTTGGT
>NZ_PJAP01000026.1:0-1498 GCF_002836795.1 Shewanella sp. 11B5
TGTGTTTTCGAACACAAAACACAGCTGTGAAAAGTTGTGGTCTTATTTAGAAGGTGACGGTCATCGTGTGGGTTTATTAACCGGTGATGTTCCGCAAAAGAAACGTATCCGCATTCTTGAGCAATTTACCTCTGGTGAAATCGATGTATTAGTGGCAACAGATGTAGCCGCACGTGGTTTACATATTTCTGATGTGTCACACGTATATAACTATGATTTACCTGATGATTGTGAAGATTATGTGCATCGTATTGGCCGAACCGGTCGTGCGGGACAGAAAGGTATTTCAATCAGTTTTGCTTGTGAAGAATATGCACTGAATTTACCTGAAATTGAAACCTATATTAACCATTCTATTCCTGTATCTAATTACGATAAAGATGCGCTATTAGATGATATTCCGCCTCCGGCGCGTATTCATCGTAAGCCTCCTACATCTCGGACTCGTGATGGTGGAAGTAAAGGTGCTCATCGTAGTGGTGGAAATACTTCACGTCCGCCACGCCATAGGACTCGTAGACCATAGTCAATGCCATTGTTAACTGTATCTCAGCCGTATGCGGCGATAACATTAGGTTCTAACAGTTTTAATATGTTAGTGGCTAATTCGGTAGGTAATAAGCCGATTGTTATCGCTAAATATAAACGTAAAGTGCGCCTTGCCGAAGGTATAGGTGAAGATGGCATGTTGTCTGAGCATGTTATGCAACGTGGTTTAGAGTGTTTAGCCATGTTTGCCGACATGTTAGCGCAGCACCATATTGATAGTGCCAATGTAGCTGTATTTGCAACCGCTACTTTGCGTGTTATCCGTAATGCCGATGAATTTCACCAACGAGCGATGCCAATATTGCAGCATCAAATTGAGGTGATTTCGGGGTTGCGTGAAGCTGAACTGATTTATCAAGGTATGGTGGCCACCACTAAGGGTGAGGGACGCCGGTTAGTGATTGATATTGGCGGCGCCAGTACTGAGTTTATTATTGGTGATGGCAGTCAGGTGTTGTTTAAAACCAGTTTGCCAATGGGGTGTGTGCTATTTAATCAACGATTTTTTGCTAATGCACCGCTTCAAGCCATCGACTTTGAACAGGCCGTAGATTACGTTAATACGATTTTAGCAGAACATCGTCCTCACTTACTCGATTTAGGTTGGCAAAGTGTTGTGGGGGCTTCTGGTGCGGTTCAATCAGTGGTATCGGTGTTACAGCATCGACAACGGCCAGAAGTGATTACCCTTAAGATTTTGTTTGGTTTTCGTAATGAGATATTATCGCAAGCAGATGCCAGACTTAGTGGCATTAACGGCTTAAATGCCGAACAAGCTCCTACATTTTCTGCGGGGGTTGCGATATTAATTGCGTTGTTTGAAAGCTTATCAATTAGTCGTTTACATCTTGCTGGTGGCGCACTTCGCGAAGGCGTATTACAACTGTTAGCTGATCGCATAGCAGCAAAAGTCTTGATATAGTCACTGCATAATCGTAATAAAAAATAG